>NZ_JAYKTS010000009.1 GCF_037024155.1 Bacillus sp. 2205SS5-2 | reverse complement strand
TTTCGTAAACGGGGTTTTATCCACCAAAAAAGAGGCGACCTCAGACCTGCATTAACAGGATGAACAGTTTAATGCATCATTAAACCGCTAGACCCCATTTTCATTCATTGCGGTGTCTGACAGGACATGGGGTTTCGTATACATCGTTGCAATCGATCCGTCCTCTGGGGTAAATACCTACTTTCGCAAAGATTGTTGCTTTTTTAACCAGTCTATAAACTGTGATATAGCTTTGTTTCGGGCATCATTTCGTATATATTTGATGGAAATCAACGTGAAATGGGAGATTTCCATCAAAAATCAGGTGAAATAGCCACACTGTATACGAAAAGAGCCATAAATAATAACGAAAAAAGGAACAGAATCCAAGATAGATCACAGTTTAAAGTCGAGTACGAAAAGCAATTAACTTTGTGAAAGCAGCCCTTAGAAAAGGAATGATTTTCAATTTTAAAAATAGTTTCCTATCATTCTTAATTCAATCAAATTATTCAAAATACCGCTTAGACAATGAATAACAACTGAGATTCTCTCTAGCAAAAAAACAACCGAGAATATAACCCATCGGATTATATTCTCGGTTGTTTGCAAAACTAATTTTTATTCGTTATTTCATTTATCTATTCCCTTTAACATAAGGGGTTCCTAATGCTTTTGGTGCGTCAGCACGTCCAATAAATCCGGCTAATGCAAGAATCGTTAACACATACGGTGCAATTAGTAGATAAACATTCGGAATGTTTTCTAATAATGGCAAGCTATTTCCAATGATACTTAAGCTTTGTGCGAATCCGAAGAATAGCGCAGCTCCTAAAGCACCAAGAGGATGCCATTTTCCAAAGATTAAGGCAGCAAGAGCCATGAATCCTTGACCATTGATTGTAGCATGATAAAAGTTTGGAGATAAAGCTTGAGCATAAACTGCTCCTCCAATACCTGCTAGCGCCCCAGAAAGAACAACGCCAATATAACGCATTTTTATTACATTAATCCCCATTGTATCGGCTGCCATTGGATGCTCACCTACTGAACGAAGACGTAGTCCAAATGGTGTTTTAGTTATGACAAACCAAACCAGAATCGCCACAGCGATTGCTAAAAATGGAGGTGCATATGTGTTAGAGAAAAAAATCTCCCCTATGACTGGAATATCACTTAGAAATGGAACATCAATTTTCCCAAAAGTTTCAGTAGCATCATCCGTTTGTCCTTTTCCATATATCATTTTGACAAGAAAGAGAGTTAAACCTAATGCTAACAGGTTGATCGCGACACCAGATACGACTTGATCAGCACGAAACGTAATCGAAGCAACCGCATGTAATAGGGCGAACAGTCCTCCTGCAACCATAGCTACAAGTAATGCAATCCATGGAGTTGCGTCACCTAGTTGATCTGCAAAACTAAGATTAAAGACAATACTAGAAAAAGCACCGATGACCATTAGTCCTTCAAGACCTATGTTGACAACACCAGAGCGTTCTGAGAACACTCCACCTAGAGATGTGAAAATAAGAGGTGATGCTGCGATTAAGGTTGATGGAATGACAATTGCTAAAATATCAATGATCCCCACTTATTTCACCTCCTTTTTATTAATACGTTCAATAAACCAACGAATCATATAGCTTGAAGCAACAAAGAATATAATAAGAGCGATAATAATATCAACCAATTCATTCGGAACACCTGCTTGCAACGGCATGTTTAGCGCTCCTTGTTTCAAACTTCCAAATAAGATGGCCGCTAAAATAATTCCAATAGGACCATTGGCACCTAGTAAAGCTACGGCGATCCCGTCAAAACCTGTTCCTGTGAACCCACCTTTAATGGATGCATACTCAAATGTACCTAGACCTTCCATCGCTCCTGCAAGACCGGCGAATGCACCTGAGATGACCATTGAAAGGATTATGTTTTTGTTCACATTCATTCCTGCGTAATTAGAAGCGTGTTGGTTAAATCCTACAGAACGTAACTCATAACCTATTGTTGTTTTTTCTAAAACAAACCACATCATAAACACGCAAATTAATGCAATAACAATTCCCCAATGTAAACGAGAAAAATCAGTAAGGGACTCGAGCCACTCTGATCGTAAAGAGGCTGTTGCTAGTACTTTATCGGTACGATCACCATGATCAGTCAACACATTCTTGATGATGTTATTAGCGATATGAAGAGCGATATAATTCATCATAATTGTAACGATAACTTCATGAACACGAAATCTTGCCTTTAACAACCCGGGAATAAATCCCCAAAGTGCTCCAGCTAGTGCAGCAGCTAATACAGCTAAAGGAAGATGAATTAATTTTGGTAAATCAACGGCAGTCCCTACCCAAACGGCAGCAAGCCAACCTACGATTAGCTGTCCTTCTACCCCGATATTGAATAAACCAGTTCGGAATGCAAACGCTACGGATAATCCTGCTAAAATCAGAGGTGTTACTAGACGAACAGTTTCCCCTACATAATAGACTTCACCGAATGCTCCCTGCCACAAAGCCGCAAAAGCATCAAATGGATTATAACCTGAAATGACCATAATTAATGTTCCTACCAGTACACCCAATACTACGGCGATCAGCGGAACGATGATATTGACGAACCGTTTAGACACTTTGGACACCTACTTTCTCTTTTGACTCCCCAGCCATTAATAGGCCAAGTTGCTGCTCTGTCGTTTCTTTTGGATCTACGACCGCGACGATCTCCCCTTCATATATAACAGCAATCCGATCACTTACATTAATAATTTCATCTAACTCAAAGGATACGAGAAGAACCGCTTTTCCTTGATCACGTTGTTCAATTAACCGTTTATGAATAAATTCAATCGCTCCAACATCAAGACCACGAGTAGGTTGCGCAGCAATTAATAAATCTGGATTACGGTCCACTTCACGACCGATGATCGCTTTTTGCTGATTTCCACCTGAGAGGGCACGAGCTGGCGTAAACTCACTAGGTGTTCTCACATCAAATTCTTTAATAAGACTTCTCGCCTGATCGTAAATCTCTTTGTAATTTAAAACACCCGATTTAGAAAATGGTTTTTGATAATAAGATTGTAGTACCATATTTTCACCTACTGGGAAGTCGAGCACAAGACCATGTTTGTGGCGATCTTGCGGGATATGAGCAATTCCTGCTTCGGTAATTTTCCGCGGCTTTGCATTGGCAATATTTTTTCCATTTAGTTTTATACTACCGGCATCACTTTTCGTAAGTCCAGTAATTGCCTGAATGAGTTCGCTTTGACCGTTACCATCTACACCAGCAATCCCAACAATCTCACCAGCACGCACCTGTAAATTCAAATTTTTAACAGATGGAATTCCTCGAGAATCTTTAACTGATAACCCTTCAATTTGAAGCACATCATGCTTTGGAACAGAAGGAATTTTTTCAGTAGTAAACGTTACGTCACGACCAACCATTAAGCTTGCAAGAGCGTTAGGGTCCGTTTCAGAAACATTGACAGTCCCAATCCCTTCTCCCTTACGAATAACAGTTACTCTATCGCACACTTCCATAATTTCTTTTAATTTGTGGGTGATCAAAATAATTGATTTTCCTTCTTGAATAAGCGTTTTCATTATTTGGATCAATTCTTTAATCTCTTGAGGAGTCAGTACAGCTGTTGGCTCATCAAAAATAATGATTTCGGCCCCACGATACAAGGTTTTTAATATCTCCACACGTTGTTGCATTCCGACTGAAATATCGGAAATTTTAGAAGATGGATCTACTTTTAATCCGTATCGTTCTGAGATCTCTCTCACTTCGTCTTCAGCCTTTTTGATGTCAACCGTAGCAAATTTTTTCGGTTCACTTCCCAGAATGATATTCTCTGTAACGGTAAACGTGTCAACTAACATGAAATGTTGATGAACCATACCAATTCCAAGTTCATTCGCAATATTTGGATTTGTGATATTCGCCGGCTTTCCCTTGACTCGAATTTCACCTTTTTCAGGTTGATATAAACCGAAGAGAACATTCATAAGGGTCGATTTACCTGCGCCATTTTCACCTAATAAGGCATGAATTTCGCCTTTTTTCAGTTGCAGAGTTATATTATTATTCGCAACTATTCCTGGAAACTCTTTGCGGATATTTAACATTTCGATAACATAGTCCATGGTTACTCCACTCCTCACCTAATTGAATAGGAAAATATAGTTAATTGTAAGAGGTCAGACAACATATAATAAAAAAATGAGGGTTTCCCCGTAAAAAACTAAGTGAAAGATAGAATATGCTTCTACGTTTCAATTAATCGTTTAAAAAGGAGGGAATAAGGAAGTTTACTTCCTTATTCCCTTTTCATACTTAGTTTGCTGAGAACGTTTCTAATTCAGCACGAGTACCCGGTACTGTGATATCACCGTTCTTGATTTTTTCTTTCCACTCATCAACAGCTGTAAGAATATCTTCTTTGTTTTCTACTTCTTCGTTAAGAGGAGCAAGTCCTACTCCATCTTCAACTAATCCATAAGAGATAACTTCTCCACCTGGGAATTCATCGCTCATAGCCTTCTTCGCTACGTCTTGAACCGCTAAGTCAACACGTTTTAAAGATGATGTTAAGATGACGTTCTTTTGCTCTCCATCGATATCTACTTCACCTTCAGCAGTTTGATCTGAGTCAACACCGATAGCCCAAATCATACGAGATGGATCTTTTTGTTTTAAGTCTTTAGCTTCTTTGAATAATCCTTTACCAGTACCACCTGCTGCATGGAAGATTACATCTACCCCAGAAGAATACATAGATGAAGCAATTGGTTGTCCAAGCTCAGGCTTATTGAAATCTCCTGCATACTTCACATCAACTTCAGCTTCTGGATTAACCGCTTTAACTCCTGCAAGGAATCCTGATTCAAAACGCTCAATAACGTCGATTTCCATTCCACCGATAAAACCAATTTTATTAGATTTTGTCGCTAGTCCTGCCGCAACTCCTGCAAGGAATGAACCTTCTTGCTCTTTAAACGTAATACTAGCTACGTTATCTTGCTCTACTACAGCATCCACGATACCAAATTTCACTTCAGGACGTTGTTCTGCAATTTCATTGACAGCGTCCATCATTAGGAACCCAATTCCGTAAACTAAATCAAAATCTTGTCGTACTAATGTATTTAAGTTTGTTGAATAATCAGCATCATTTTTTGATGTAAGGTAGTCGTAACCACCAGTACCTTTTTCCAATGAATTTTCATCACCAAATGCTGTTATACCTTCCCATGCAGATTGGTTAAATGATTTATCATCGATTCCACCTACATCGGTTACCATGGCAACGGAGAACTCAGATTTCTTTTCTTCATTATCATTGGAAGCTGTGCTTTTGTCATCATCTTTAGATCCACAAGCACCTAAAATTGTTCCTGCTGCTAATACAAGTGATAAAGCTAAACCAAATTTACGTTTTTTCACGATCAAATACCTCCTAGGTAATATGAATAATAATTAGTAGTCATGCGTTATTGTCAGCTTTTCTGCTAGATTCGTTTTCGTAAAACATGAAAGCTGAATTTGTCTGCGCGAAAGTAATTGACTGAGTAAAGAATCGGTTCATCTTTTTCATCATAGTGCGTTTGTTTTAAAACGAGAAGTGCTGTCTCAGGCTCACAATGGAGTATGGGTGAAATTTTCTCGTGATACCCGATCGGTTCAATATGAGCAACCGCATACGCAATTGAGACATTTCCTTCCTTCTCAAGTCCTACTAATAACGACTCATTTTCATGAATCATTTTTTCTGGAATGATGTATGCAGGAATTTTATCAATACAATATACGATTGGCTCTCCGTTTGCTGTACGAACCCTATCAATCACGGCCATTTCTTCATTCTCTGAGCATGTAAACCGGCTAACATCCTCTTCGGTAGCTACTTGGGTAGTTGAACTTAAGAAAATAGTCCCAGGCGTCATACCAGCTTGTTTGATCATATTGGTTACACTATTAAGCTGTTCAATTCCTGATGTGAACAGCGGTTTAGCGTTAACAAAAGTACCGACGCCATGTCTTCGGATTATGACATTTTCTTCCTCTAGAATTCTCAAAGCCTCTCTTAACGTAGCTCTAGAAACACCTAGCTGTTTCGACAAATCAAATTCCGAAGGAAGTTTTTCCTTTTCGTTGTAGATGCCTTTTTCAATGTCTTTTTTTAATCGGTCAATGACTTGCAAGTACAAATGCCTTGTATCTGTTCTAATCGTCAATAGGTACCACCACCATACTTTCTTAAGACATCAGACCACTGATGAATTCATTCCTACTAATCGAAAATACTATAACACTTTTCTATTGATAAATAAATAGAATTTAGAGTTTTTGTCGAAAAAACATGAAAATTAAAATATTCCCAAAATTCAATTCGAACAAATAGGAAATTAGTAGGAATGAAAGGGATTTCAATCCAGCGATTCCGTCTCGTAAAACGCTTTCATTTTTAATGTTCAAAATCCTCTCTACTCATCCCCCTCCCTGCTACTTTTGTAAGCGTTTTTAATAGTATAGCATAATAGTAGTTAAATTGGATAGATGTCTGACGTCTATTGGGTGAACTTTCCTTGAACTTTTATTTTTTTCTTATTTTAACGAGATTCAGGACTTTTGTCTACCTTAAAATTTTCCTGTTTTTTATAAAATCACTTCTCATGTATGCATAGTTCAAAATTCCTCCAAGTAAGCATACTTGCTAACTTACCAAACGAAACAGACAAAAAAAACCCTGCAAATTGCAGAGTTTCTTATGATGTATGCTCTTCGGAGGGTTTACCGATTAGGACTGTCCTTGGTTTGCTTCCTTCATAAGGACCAACGATTCCTCTTCCTTCCATTTCATCAATTAATCGTGCCGCTCGGGTATAACCGATCCTAAAACGGCGTTGTAGCATGGAAACGGAGGCTGTTTGCATTTCGGCAATCAATTGAACCGCCTCATCAAATAATGTGTCTTCTGATTGATTCGGCGTTTCTTCTGGAACGTCATCAGGAATCATTTCTTCCTGGTATTGGGCCTTTTGTTGTTCAATAACAAAATTTACGATTTCTTCTACTTCATCATCTGACAAGAACGCTCCCTGAACACGCACGGGTTTCGAGGCTCCAACAGGTAAAAACAGCATATCTCCACGGCCTAATAATTTCTCAGCTCCCCCCATATCAAGAATCGTTCTGGAATCCGTTTGAGAAGACACTGCAAAAGCGATCCTAGACGGGATGTTTGCCTTAATGACTCCCGTAATGACATCCACCGAGGGACGTTGAGTAGCAATAATTAAATGAATACCAGCTGCACGAGCCATTTGAGCCAAGCGCGTAATGCTATCTTCCACATCATTTGATGCGACCATCATTAAATCGGCGAGCTCGTCCACGATAACGACAATATAAGGCAAATGAGGCTGTTTTTCTTCATTTTGGGCATTATGGCGATTAATATACTCATTATACCCTTCAATATTTCGTGTTCCCGTATGAGAAAATAATTCGTATCTCCTCTCCATTTCATTAACGACTTTTTTCAACGCTTGGGATGCTTTCTTCGCGTCGGTTACTACCGGTGCAAGCAAATGTGGAACGCCATTGTACACATTTAATTCAACCATTTTAGGGTCGATCATCATCAATTTCACTTCATGGGGTTTCGCTCTCATTAAAATGCTCGTAATGATTCCATTAATACACACACTTTTCCCACTACCCGTTGCTCCGGCTACAAGCATATGCGGCATTTTATTGAGTTCTGCTAACACAGCCTCACCGGTAATATCTCGTCCCAATCCGATTAACAGCTTCGATTCCGGTCGGTCATTTTCATGGGAGTCAATGACTTCTCTTAAGGAGACCATTGCTACTTCAGAGTTAGGTACTTCAATTCCAATCGCTGATTTTCCAGGGATCGGTGCCTCTATACGAATATCTTTCGCAGCTAAAGCGAGAGCTAAATCATCACTTAGATTCACTATTTTACTAACCTTTACTCCTACATCCGGATGAACTTCATACTTGGTTACTGCTGGACCTAGATGAACTTGTGTAACCTTTGCTTTTACGCCAAAGCTTTGAAAGGTTCGCTCTAACTTTGCTGCATTAGCATGGATTAGACGATATTCGGTACTTTGGTCTGCTTGTTTCGGTCGATTTAACAGCGTTATAGGCGGTAATTTATAGTCTTTGTTTTCCACTTCCGTAAAGGTGATAGGTGGAATTTCAACCGCTTCCTGATTACTATCTTGCTTGTCCACATGTAGGGGAGATACTGATTGTAATGTTTCTTCCTGCACGTCCTCTTGATTAATCTCATCGCTTCCATATGCCTTATGGACAAAGCTTGAAATAATCGGTTCGGTCACTTCCATCGCGGATTCTTCATTTGAAAGTTGCGACTCAGTTTCACGCTCGTTTACCTGTTGAGACGGGTCAGGCTTTTGCTTGTTTTCAAGCTTTTGTTCTTTTTTTGTTTGTTTTTTTTGTTTTCGTTCGTCTTTCCATACATCCATATCACTAAGAAACGCATTCCATTGTTTCACAGTAAAGTCTTTTATCCACATAACCACTTGGCCGAACCATTCACCGAGTGATTTACCAGTTAAAAGGATAAAACCTATCATAATGAGGATAATGCTAAAGATTTGTGTTCCCCAAGAATCGAACAGAAAGTAAAACAGAGCAAAAAGTGTTGCTCCAATCATTCCACCCCCGAGGTCAGATGTGGATAAATCACCACGTACATCGAGCCAAAACAAATTCCACGTATTCCGAATGACACTTGTTGACATTTGTCCATTATTCGAGAGCTGTTTAAATAACTCTACGTGACTAAGAAGCAAAATAGAAAGAATGATTATGTAAATCCCTATAAGACGCATTCGAAATAAAAACGGCATCTCTCTTTTTATCATCAAATAACCTGACAGGATGAGCAAACCTATAAACGTTAGCATGAACCATTCCCCAAGAAAGAAGCGTGAAAACATCACGAAGGTTTTCCCCACCGCTCCCACTTCTACAATTGCGATTAAGCTTAACGCAATTAGAATCATACCAATCAGCTCATATTTCAGTGTTTGTTTCATTGTCGTTTGCTTTCGCGTTCGTTTTTTTCTTTTTGCCATGAATATCATCACCTATTATTGTTTACTAGAGACAAATAGCAGCCAACAATGGCTGCTGTTTATCTCTCATTATAACATAAATCCAGAATCGGTTAGAAGGAAATTGATAGATACTCACCTGGTGTAATTGTATCATCAATAAAATGTTGGGGATCACTACTGATAATTCTTACCACTCTACACCCTTGTTGATCTTGTTGAACGATAATCGGTATCCCGTTATAGGTGATTACTCGCTGATCTTCATACCCACTCATCTCAGCAGGAAAAATCATTTCATAGGGTACGGTTGTATGTAGAATCATTGTATCAGTTCCTCGCCTTCCTGCTTATTGTGACTCATTAATTCATTTAATTTTTTAATGGCCTCCCCAACCGCCCCAACAGCATCAATTAACCCATATTTTACTGCGTCATTTCCGACTACATTCGTTCCTATATCTCTTGTTAAATTTCCTTTCGCAAACATCAAATCTTTAAAATCTTCTTCAGTGATATTGCTATGACCCGTCACAAAATTGATTACTCTGTCTTGCATTTTATCTAAATACTCGAAGGTTTGAGGTACACCAATTACAAGCCCAGTTAAACGAACCGGATGGATGGTCATAGTTGCGGTTTCAGCAATTAAAGAATAATCGCACGATACAGCGATTGGAACACCAATGGAGTGTCCTCCTCCGAGAACAATAGATACCGTCGGTTTTGATAAAGAAGCTAACATTTCAGATATTGCAAGTCCGGCTTCAACATCCCCCCCTACGGTATTTAAAACAATTAATACACCCTCAATTTTCGGGTTTTGTTCGATCGCAACAAGTTGCGGAATAATATGCTCATATTTAGTTGTTTTATTTTGCGGGGGCAGTTGCATATGACCTTCAATTTGTCCAACTATTGTTAAGCAATGAATGTTAGAATCTTGTGACATCTGCGGGACGTTAGTTTGTCCTAACTGTTGAATTTTTTCCAGTAATGGAGAAGAACCTTTTTCCTCTTTCCCATTGTCTGGAGTGGATTGATTCATAAATAGAGAGTGATCCATAACTTCATACAACTCCTTCTAAGCTATTATGTATAGTATCTTCTACTAAGACAATTTCATTCGATGTTTTAAAAGGTCGCTTTGCTTGTTTGATTTAGTTAGCATTGTTTTTAAAACTTAAGAATATGTCAATTATATTTTTGTACTCTCATTCATTAGAGTGAATTCATTATTTACAATTCCGGCCGAGTTAGATGCTTACAGAATCTGAAGATCACCACTCATTTACCGGTTAATAGTTCACAGCTTTTCACCTTACAAATAGAAAGAAAAACCGGTTTTTCTAATCTAAACAACAAACTTTCAGAATAAAACCAAATAAAAACACCAAAGGATACTATATCCCTTGATGTTTTGTATTAGACTTCCATAATAATTGGTAGAATCATTGGTCGTCTTCTTGTTTTATTGAATAAAAAGTAATTCAATTGATCACGTATTTCCTGCTTAATACTTGACCACTCGAAGCTTTTCTTTGCAATATTTCGTTCGACAATATCTTGAATCAACGCTGTAGACTCTTCAATAAGTTTCTCCGACTCTCTTACGTACACAAAACCTCGTGAAATAATTTCAGGACCTGATACCATTGATTTGTTTCTTCGGTTTAATGTGACCACAACAATGAAGATGCCATCTTGTGATAATAATTTTCGATCGCGAAGGACGATGTTTCCTACATCTCCTACACCTAAACCATCAATTAAGACATTCCCAGCAGGTACTTTTCCACTTACCCGCATTTTCTTTTCTTTGTATTCAACAATTTCACCTTTATCGACAAGATAAATACGGTTTTTAGGGATGCCAGTTTCTTCAGCTAGACGTGCATGACTTCGAAGCATGCGATATTCCCCTTGAATTGGGATAAAATATTCAGGCTTCATTAAATTAATCATCATTTTCAAATCTTCTTGACTTCCGTGACCAGATACATGAACTTTTCTAGAAGCAGTTAACACATTTGCACCAGCTCTGTACAACATATTAATCGTTTTAGAAAGAATGAGTTCCATGCTTGGTGATGGCGTAGCGGCAATAAAAACCGTATCGCCTTTCTCAATATTCACAAGTTTATGACTTTGTTTTGTCATTTTTTGGAGTGCCTCTAATGGTTCCCCTTGATTTCCGGTTGCTAAAATCACAATTTCTTCTTTTTGGTAGTGTTTCGCTTCTTCGATTGGAATAAGAATACCTTCAGCTACGTGTAGATACTCTAATTGAAGCGCAATTTCAAACACCCGTTTAATACTTCTTCCAACGACTGCTACTTTCCGTTGGTTGGCCGCCGCCGCATCGAACACTTGCTGAATACGAATCAAGTTACTTGCATAACACGAAACAATGATTCGTCCCTTTGACGAGTGAAAGGCATCGGATACTTCGCTTGCAATCACCGTTTCAGAAGTCGTGTAGCCAGGTCGTTCTGCTTCTGTGCTATCAGAAAGAAGACAAAGGACACCATTTTCTCCAATTTGTGCCATTTTCCCAATATCAGGCTTGTACAATCCTTGTGCTCCTTGATCAAATTTAAACTCTCCAGTGTGAACTATACTTCCTTCCGACGTGTGAATACATACGCCCACTGAATCTGGAATGCTATGAGTAGTTCTAAAAAACGTAACACTAACTCCATCAAAAAATAGCTCAGTTTCAGAATGAACGGTATAAAATTTTACATCATCTTGGAAAGCATCTTCTTTTAAACGTGCTTTTGCTAAAGCGACGGTTAATTTCGTCCCATATACAGGAGCCGACACTTTTTGAAGAACATAAGTTAGCGCACCAAGAGCGTCTTCATGCCCATGAGTTAAAAAGATTCCCTTTACTCGATCTTTATTTTCCTCTAGGTAGCGAATATCTGGAATGACAATATCAATCCCGAGCATTTCATTTTCTGGAAACATCAGCCCTGCATCCATCACAAATATCTCATCGTCTACCTCAATAACGTACATGTTTTTTCCGATTTCTCCTACTCCACCAAGAGGTATAATCTTAATGGAATCATTCTTTCTCTTTCTCACTCTGTTATCCTCCTCTGTTGACATCCCCGATCTATAATCAGTTGCTCTTATTATACTTGAAATTATTTTACCATTACAACCAAATTCAGCTAAGTATGGCAATTGACTGAACAATTGATTCATTCTTGACAGCAAAGAACATTGATTTTGCTAGTCTGAATAGGATTTTTTAATTCGCTTTAAAAAAAGGAATACTTAGGCATATAAATATTATATAGCTTATCCCTAAAAAATCTGTCATAAATCCTTAGTAGGATAAAAATAGCTTTTTTTATGGTAGACAATGGCGACAGGAAAACAGTCACTGTCTACATGTTGCTTTGTACTATAATAATCTTGGATATCTTCCGTTTAACGGATTATATACTGTTGTGAAAGCAGCCTTATAAAAAGCTTGGCATCGAAGCCAAGCTTTTAAAGCAATGATTGAAGTTTATTCCGTTCTGTTTCTGTTAGGGCAACAAGAGGCAACCTTACTGGGCCAACATCCATCCCTCTCAATTGAAGCGCCGTTTTGACTGGGGCTGGACTGGGTTGAGCAAACATTCCGTTCATTATCGGTAATAGCTGTTGATGAGATTTTGCGGCAGATAGATAATCCCCTTTCAAGAAAGAATCCATCATGTCTTGCATTTCATTTCCGATAATATGGGCTGCTACTGATACAACTCCCACTCCCCCTACAGCTAGCACGGGCAGTGTTAATCCATCGTCTCCACTATAGAGATGAAAATCATCAGCCGTTCCAGCGATAATTTCAGTCATCACACTCAAATCTCCACTTGCTTCTTTCACCGCAATAATATTCTCAATTTTAGAAAGGGCAATCACAGTTTCTGGGGAAAGATTCGCAACCGAGCGTCCTGGCACATTATACAACATTACAGGTAAACTGGTTTCCTTGGCAATGGCATTAAAATGTTCGTATAGCCCTTTTTGAGATGGCTTATTATAATACGGTGTGACGAGTAACACACTGTCAATTCCAGTTTTTTCTGCTTTTTTCGTGAATTCGATTGAGGCATACGTATTATTACTACCGGTTCCAGCAATGACAGGCACACGCCCCGCAACAACCTTTACGACATGTGAAAAAAGCGCTAGTTTTTCTTCTGCTGTTAACGTAGGAGATTCTCCGGTTGTACCTGCTATTACTAAAGAATCCGACCCATTCTCAATTAGGTAGTTGACTAGTGCTGTTGTTTTTTTAAAATCAATGTTTCCTCTGTGGTCAAACGGTGTGACCATTGCGGTTGAGATTCTACCATAGTTCATTCTCTTTACACTCTCCTATTCATCTTCCAATTGATCTGGCTGCATTATCAAAGTTTCTTGTAGTTGAAAAACATCATGAAGTGCATTTACCGCTTCAACAAGATCTTGATTCTTGACTAAAACCCAAATCGTTGAATGACTATCTGCGGATTGAAGGATACGAATGCCTTTTTCAGACAAAGCAGTGACGATAGTAGACGTTACTCCAGGTACACCTGTCATGCCAGCACCAACGACTGCAACCTTTGCGCATTCATATTCGATCAGCGGTTGATGATTCAGTTTGGTTAATATTTCTTCTGCTTTTTCAATCACTTCCGCAGCAACGGTGTACACCACTCCCGTTGGAGAAATATTAATAAAATCTACGGAAATATTGGCGGCAGCCATCGCTTTAAATACTTCCGATTGCAAGTTGTATTGATCTTTTTTAGCAAATACTTTAATTTGTGCGATATTTTTTACATGCGCGATACCTGTTACAGGTCTAATTTTTTGATCGACATCAATTTCACGCTTTTCCCAAGATGTTACGAGTGTTCCTGAATCGGCAGAAAATGTAGAACGAATTCTGATTGGAATCTGGGCTTTCATCGCGATCTCGACCGCCCGCGGGTGAATAATCTTCGCTCCTTGATAAGCCATATTACAGACCTCGTTATACGTAACGACGGAGAGGGCTCGAGCTTTTTTAGTTAAGCGTGGATCAGCTGTCATTAATCCGGTCACGTCTGTAAAAATATCAATATACTCAGCCTCTACCGCCACCCCAAGGGCAGACGCAGATGTATCACTTCCACCTCGTCCGATTGTTGTAACATCTCCACTCTCACATGCACCTTGAAAACCCGCTACAACAACCACATCATGTACGGTTAAAGCTTCTAATAGTCGTTCTGTTTTCATGTCAAGAATCTTGGCATTTGTGTGATCACTATTGGTATAAAAGCCAGCTTGTGCACCAGTTAATGCTTGTGCAGATATACCTTGGTCAATCAGCCGTTCCACGAACACTAAACTAGAAATGATTTCTCCACATGATAGAAGCAAGTCTTGTTCTCTTTTGGTTAATGTGGTGCTGTTTCCTCCAATAAGGGAGAGAAGAGTATCTGTAGCATATGGATCCCCTTTTCTTCCCATAGCGGAAACCACCACGACGACTTTATAGCCTTCATCTACCGCTTTTTTCACATGCAAACAAGCTCGTTGCCTTCCATCTTCCTCTTTAACCGAAGTTCCCCCAAATTTTTGTACAATCAGCTTCATTTTTCCACCTCTTTTTTGAGTATTATTTTCAATGGCAGCATGGCACATAGAGTAGGATAAATAAACTACAATAATTGGGTAATTACATCTTTATTAAAGACTGCCGAAAAAGATTATAGTAAGTCTAGTTTCACAAGACTCTCAGCGATTTGTACAGAATTAAACGCAGCTCCTTTTAATAAGTTATCCGAAACAATCCACAAATGAAAACCCGTTTCATCATCTAGGTCACGACGGATTCTACCAACAAACACTTCATTCTTGCCCACAGATTGAGCTGGCATTGGGTATACTTGCTGCTCTGGTTCATCCTCTAACACAATACCTGGAGAATGTTGTAGTAGTGTTTGGATGTCATTAAGGTTTACCCCTTTTTGTTCAAGTTCAATATATACTGATTCAGAATGACCTGTTTCAATAGGTAAACGAACACATGTCGCGGCTACTTTGAGGGAAGGCATATGCATAATTTTTTTCGTTTCATTAATCATTTTCATTTCTTCAAATGTGTAGCCATTTTCAGTAAAGGAGTCAATTTGAGGAATAGCATTAAACGCAATTTGGTGATGTTTATTCCCGTTCTTCACCGGTAGCACTGTTGCCATTACCTCTTCTTCATTTAATATATTCCTTGATTGATTATATAGTTCATCAACTGCCGCTTTCCCTGCACCTGAAACAGCTTGATACGTGCTTACAACTACTTTCTTAAGGCCATATTGACTGGATAAAGGACCCAGTGCAACGACCATTTGAATTGTGGAGCAATTCGGGTTCGCAATAATACCCTTGTGGTGATGTAAGTCCTCTTCGTTTACCTCCGGAACAACAAGCGGAACCCCTTCGTCCATCCGAAAAGCACTCGTGTTATCTACGACAATCGCCCCGCGTTTAACTGCTTCAGGAGCAAATTTTTTGGAAATTTCTCCTCCTGCACTAAATAATGCAAGATCGACACCGTCAAATTTTTCAGGTGTTGCTTCTTCTACAATCAATTCCTGCCCGCTAAATTCAATCCTCGATCCGGCTGACCGCGCCGAAGAGAGTAAGGTTAATTTTCTTATAGGGAAATTCCTCGCTTCAAGGGTTGCAATCATTTGTTGTCCTACCGCTCCAGTTGCGCCAAGTATGGCTACATGGAATCCTGCTGAATTCATATTTATTTTTCTCCTTTCAATTCCTAATTCAAACAAATAATCTAAATATTGCGCCAATATTTCAATATAATTGAACATAGTTTATCATAGTCTGTTAATTTAGGATAACACTTTTTTATTGTATTCGCAGGAAAGACGACCCATTATGAGTCGTCATTTATTCTAATCGAGATATTTTTCTACGATCACAGGTTGTAATTGTTTTCCTTCAAGAGCAGCCTCTACCGTATATTGAAGCGTAGTCATTCTAGCTACCATCGATTTGGGTTTATTCTCAGGTGCATCTTGACCGAATGGAATAAAGTAAATATCTTTTGTTGCCATTAATCTCATTAAATTGGGGCCATTTAGACCCAGTGCATCATTGGTTGAAATTCCCAATACGACCGGCCGATGGTTTCGAAGGGTCGCTTTTGCAGCCATCAATACAGGTGAATCGGTCATGGCATTCGCAAATTTACTCATTGAGTTTCCGGTAAGTGGAGCAATAATCATACAATCGAGTGGCAGTTTAGGTCCAAGTGGTTCAGCCTTTACGATTGTATCCACTACTTTATGACCGGTAACATCTTCAATTCGCTGAATCCAATCTTCTCCATCTCCAAATCGAGTAACCGTATTTTTCACAGTTGAAGAGACAACAGGTATCACCTCTACTCCTAAATTGACGAGATTTTCGATTTCTGGAAAAACTGCATCATACGTGCAATGTGACCCCGTTAAGCCGAATCCTATTCTTTTTCCTTTCAAATCCATTTTCATTCTCCTTTCCACTGCTCAAGAAGTAAGGTTGACAAGACATTCGCTAAAATTTGCCCTGCCGTTTTGGGTGCTACAATTCCCGGTAATCCAGGCGCTAACAACGCTTTGATACCTCTTTTATCCGCATAACGAAAATCGGTTCCACCTGGCTTTGAAGCAAGGTCAAGGATTAAGGTGTGGGTAGGCATCTTACTAATAGAGGTTGCCTTTACGACTGGAGCAGGAATCGTATTAATCACTATATCAGCAACACTTACCTCTTGATCAAGATCATCCAAGCGGAAAGGGATAAGACCCATTTCCGTAATTCTTGCTAGGTGCTCTGTTTTCCTCGCGCCGACCCGCACTTTGGCACCTAGGTGGTGAAACGTGCGTGCAACACTCATGCCAACTCTACCTAAACCTAACACTAAACAAGTTGATCCATGAATTGTAAAATCAGTATGCTGAATTGCCATCATAATGGCACCTTCTACGGTAGGAATGGAGTTGTATATGGCTACATCATCTCTTTCAAACAGTTGAACAAGATTTCGCTGAGTATTTAAGGTTAATTGGGTTAAATAATCATTTGAAATTCCAGAATATATTGTACAATGTGGTGGAGTTCGTTCTAAAAGCTCTTGGGTAAGCTGAGCTTTTTCATTGGAAAAGATCGTATCAACTTCTCCCGTTAAGTTTGTGCCTGGTACGGGTAAAATAATGGCATCAATGGCACTAAATTCTACTTCGTCTAACCTTTCTTTCACTGCTCCCGTAAAAGCATGGTCTAATTGCTCAAACCCTACTAACGAGAGCTTAGCATCCAATTCGGTGAGCTTACGAATGATCTCGAGTTGACGAGCATCTCCACCTATGACTGCGATTTGCATTCCAGTCAACATCAATGCATTCACCTTCTTTAAATGTAATCACTTCTTCCGAGTGCATATCACTTCAACATTGTATGTATTCTTCGATCAATGGGTGAATAGGATTTAGAGGAATTCTCTCGAAGCAAGCAAACATTTTATAGAGTTACTACCTTAACAATTAATAGGTTTTTGTCTTTTCTGAAGGTTATTTTCTAATGAAAAATTCTTCATTACTAGATGAAAAGTAAGAAATCCATCGAAAAAACCTTCCTGCCTGTATTTTCATTGTGTCAAGAGCAATAAAGAATACCAACATAACCTTTCTGAAAATTCACTAAATAATAGGATATTTACAGCGATAAATATACATTTTCTACAATGTTCTGTGTTTTTCAGAACAAAATCACAACCATAATGGAGGTTTCTAATTGATTGTTAAAACAAATTTCAAGATTGATACGATAAGATCCTAATTAAGTCAATAAATTTTGATAAACTCTTCAAAGAATATCTTCTTCCGCTTTCTCCTGACAGAAAAAAGTCCTTTCTATTTGAAAGGACTAAGAGATAGGTAATCTTTTTATTCATGTTCATTAATTTCTAATATGATCATATCCGTTCCGATTGTACGAATACGATGCCACGGTACACGAGTTTCGGCATTTTGCTTCCTAGCAAACCATTTGCCCGATGGAATGATTAACGAAGAGATTTGGCCAGTTTTATCATCAAATTCTAAATCAGTTTGCCCTAATATCCCCATTCGCTCAGCTTTCTTATAGTCGACAATCTCTTTTCCACTTAATTCACTCAGTCGCATACGTCTCCCTCCATTTTCACCTATAGTTTATATGTATACCGAAGGAAGCTAATTTAGACTATTCTCTATTTAGAAAATGGAAGGTTCCTGCCTAACTGCCACGACAAGCATCGAATTGAGGACTAACCTAAGGCGTTATTCCCACATGACAACTCTTATCTAGTCTGAAAAAAAACACCCATTTCGGGTGTTTTTACGAGTTTATGGACGCCATTAAGAGTTTCGATATTGAACTTAGCTCCTTACTGGACTGGTAATTCTCCTGTTGGTGAAATTAGAGCCAAGCAATAGTCTGTTGAAAAAATATCTATCGCCGTTTTATTTACAGACGCAATACTTACTGCATCAATTTCTTCCACTACTTCATCTAATGTTCGATGTTTTCTTAACAATAATTCGTTTTTTCCGTTACGACTCATTCGACTATTGGTGCTTTCGAGGCTTAGCATTAAATTTCCTTTTAGCTGTTCTTTGCTATTCACTAATTCTTTCTCAGTGATCCCCTCTTTTGTCAACGTCTCTGTGGTTAACCTAATCGTCTCATACAACTGCTGCAATTGCTTAGCGCCTGTGCCAGCATAAAGAGTAACCATCCCACTATCTTGGTATGAAGAATGGTACGAAAAGACTGAGTAGGCTAATCCCTTTTGCTCACGAACATCTTGAAAAAGTCTAGAACTCATACTTCCACCTAAAATATTATTAAGAACAACTAAACTGTAAATATCCTTATGACCGACTTTAAATCCTTCATACCCTAAACATAAATGGGCTTGCTCAGTTTCTTTTTTTCGTGAGAGATGATTTTTGTGGAACACAGGCTCCCCAATACTTTCCGACCGATTTCCTCCAGTATACTCCCCAAATAATGCTTCTACTTCCTTAATAAAGGACTCCTTAACATTACCTGCTATGGAAATAACCACATCTTCAGGTGTATACATATTATGTACATACTCTTTGAGCGTCTTGCTCGTAAAAGTCGCTAATGTTTCTTCCGTACCTAAAATAGGATAGCCTAGTGGATGATTTTGGTATATAGCTTTACTTAACAGGTCATGGACTATATCATCCGGCGTATCATCATACATTTTAATTTCTTCATACACAACATTTTTTTCTTTTTTTAGTTCTTCTTCATCGAAGGATGAATGAAAAAACATATCTGATAGGATGTCTAATGCGTAAGACGCATGGTTATCTAAAACCTTTGCATAGTAACAAGTATACTCTTTAGAAGTAAAGGCATTCACTTGACCACCTATGCTATCAAACGATTCCGCAATTTCTCGTGCAGTGCGATTTTTCGTTCCTTTAAAAAACATATGCTCTAAAAAATGAGAAACGCCATTATTATGTTCGTTCTCATTAATAGAGCCTGTACCAATCCAAATACCGATCGCTACTGATCTAACCGTCGGAATTTCTTCTAGTACAATTCTTAGTCCATTTTGGCAAGTATATCTCTTTATCAATTTCTTTCCTCCTGTTCTTGCTGAAAAAACTACGAAAACTCTTTAATATTCTTAAGTTCTCCAGAACGCGATTATTTATTTGTATTTAACTGGATAATTCTTTCTTCTTTCAGAAGCTGAGAAACCGTGCCCATTCGCAGGTTTTTCTTTTTTATAGCTAAAATTATCTCTTCTAGTGCATTAGCTGTTGGCTCAGTCGGATGCATTAGAATCATTGCGCCAGGATGTACTTTTTTCGCTACACGCTCTATAATAACGCTTACAGCGGGTTTTTGCCAATCAATCGTATCAACACTCCATAAAATCGTGCCCATATGCAGGTCAGAAGCAATCTCTACCACTTCATCGCGGAAGCTTCCGCTTGGAGGAGCAAACCATTTTACGCGTTTCCCCACCGTCGATTCAATAATTTCGTTGGTTTTAATTAACTCCTTTTTAATAGAAGCGGAGTTCAAAGTTTCCATTTTAGGATGACTATAAGAATGGTTGCCTACTTCATGGTCAGTATCCGCAATCATCTTCGCTAAATCTGGATTTTCTTTCACCCATCTTCCTTCTAAGAAAAAAGTGGCGGAAACATGGTGTTTATCTAGTATTGCTAACATTTTCGTCAAATGTTCATTTCCCCACGCTACATTTATTAAAAAGCTTACCATCGGCTTTTCGGGATTTCCTCGATAGATAGGTGCTGGGGGTAAATCAGTTAAGTGTACTTTCGGTGTAATTTGTTGGAACACAAGCAACTCTTCCTGATATTCTCCTTCTTTCTTCATTTTCTCAATGGAACCCTCAATATCTACTTTCATTCCATTGTATCCAGGGGTTTTCTTCCAAACGGGATCAATGAGTGCATCTTTCGGTGGAATATAGTAATTTTCTGCCTGATCTTCAATCAAGGACACTATACTATCTTGCTTTTGAACAGGTTCTTCAACTGTATTTAGCGTTGTTACATAGCTATCGGTCCATGGATTGGTTACCACCAACCAGCCTACAATGACAATAAGAAGCATACTAATCGATTTTCTCAACATTTTTATCCACTCACCTCCCCTAACACTTTATGTGAAAAAGGGACAAGGTAGAACTTATTTAAACTCATGACAAAAAAATCAGCCGAACTATTCGGCTGATTAATTATGTTGTTAGCTTTGTTGTTCTTCTTTTTCTTTTTGTTCTCGAATAACTGCTTTACGAGATAGATTCACTCTACCTTGGTTATCAATGTCGATAACTTTAACTAGTAATTCGTCACCAAGTGCCACAACATCTTCAACTTTGCGAACGCGTTCTTCAGCAAGTTCAGATACATGGACTAGGCCATCTTTTCCAGCAAAAATTTCAACGAAGGCTCCGAATTTCTCTATTCGTTTTACCTTACCTAAGTACATTTGTCCGACTTCCACTTCACGGACAATATCCTCGATGATTTTCTTTGCTTTCTTATTCATATCTTCATGAGTAGAAGATATAAATACTGTACCATCTTGTTCAATATCGATTTTTACTCCAGTTTCATCAATAATTTTATTGATTTGTTTTCCACTCGGTCCAATTACGTCGCGAATTTTATCTGGATTAATCGCCATCATCAAGATTTTTGGTGCATAAGCTGATAGTGACGTACGTGGATTTTCAATGGTAGCTAACATGGAATCCAGGATTTGCATACGTCCTATTTTAGCTTGTTGTAGGGCTTCTTCTAAAATATCACGACTTAATCCGTCAATTTTAATGTCCATTTGCAGAGCGGTCACACCTTTAGATGTACCAGCCACTTTAAAGTCCATGTCACCAAGATGATCTTCCATTCCTTGAATATCCGTTAAGATAGAATAATGTTCACCCGATTTGATAAGTCCCATTGCAATTCCAGCAACTGGTGCTTTAATCGGTACTCCTGCATCCATCATTGCCAAAGTACTCGCACAAATACTTGCTTGTGAAGTTGAGCCATTGGACTCTAATACTTCCGAAACAAGACGAATCGTGTAAGGAAAATCTTTTTCATTTGGAATTACGGGTTCTAGAGCACGCTCTCCTAGAGCACCATGTCCGATTTCACGACGGCCTGGCCCCCGTAGAAATCCTGTTTCTCCAACTGAGAACAGTGGAAAATTATAATGATGCATAAATCGCTTTGTTTCTTCAATTCCAAGACCATCAAGGATTTGGACATCACCAAGTGCACCTAACGTACATATACTTAATGCTTGGGTTTGACCACGAGTAAATAATCCAGATCCATGAGTTCTAGGAAGCAAGCCAATAGATGAGGATAAAGGTCGAATCACATCCAAGCCACGACCATCTGGACGGACTTTATCTTCTGTGATTAAGCGTCGAACTTCTTGCTTAGTTAGCTTGTCCAACACTTTTTTAACTAGTTTTAGGTCTTCATCAGTTGCTTCATTCTCTACAAACGCTGCAACAACTTCATCCTTAACAAGTTTAATGGCTGCATCTCGTGCATGTTTTTCTTGAACTTGGATAGCCGTAAGTAAATCCGCTTCACACATCGAGCGAACTTCTGCTTCTAAGTCTGCGTCAATTTCAAACAATTTGATGTCGATTTTTGCTTTGCCTACTTCATCACGAATTTGTTCTTGAAAGGCAATTAATTTTTTTATTTCTTCATGTCCAAACATTATCGCTTCAAGCATGGTTTCTTCCGGAACTTCATTTGCTCCTGCCTCAACCATGTTTATTGCGTCTTTTGTTCCAGCGACAATTAAGTTCATCGAACTATTTTCCATTTGATCTACTGATGGATTAATTACAAACTCTCCATCAATTTGTCCAACAACAACCCCTGCAATTGGTCCTTCAAAAGGAATATTCGAAAGTGTTAAGGATAGTGATGAACCAAACATTGCAGCCATTTCAGATGAGCAATCTTGATCCACACTCATTACCATACTAATAACTTGAACTTCATTCCGAAATCCATCTGCAAAGAGCGGACGAATCGGTCGATCGATTAAACGACTCGCTAAAATTGCTTTTTCACTCGGACGTCCTTCTCGTTTAATAAATCCACCTGGAATTTTTCCAACAGCATAAAGACGCTCTTCGTAATTAACGGTTAATGGGAAGAAATCAACTGGTTTGGCTTCCTTTGAAGCTGTGGCTGTGCTTAGAACAACCGTATCTCCATAACGCACAAGTGCAGCACCGTTCGCTTGCTTTGCCAATTGTCCTACTTCTACAGAAAGAGTTCTTCCAGCCCAATCTATTGAAAAGTGTTTCTTTTCTTGTTCCATTTACAAACCCCTCTCTTCAATTTTCACTTAATGTTAATAACATTTCAGTATACCATGTTTAAAGATACACGAATTTATTCTTATGTATAAGTAGTTTAATCAAAAGAAGTAGTAACTTATACCTTTACTTTTATCTTTTGGGAAAATCTATGAGAAAAACACCAAAAAACGGTAAAAAACCGTTCATTTTTTTTGCTAATAAAAAAGCGGGAAAAATCCCGCTTCTCTAAGTAGACTATCGGCGTAAACCAAGCTTGTTGATTAATTCACGATAGCGTTGTACTTCTTTATTACGTAGGTATGTCAATAAGTTACGACGACGACCTACCATTTTTAAAAGACCGCGACGTGAGTGGTGGTCCTTCTTATGAGTACGTAGATGCTCGTTCAAGCTGTTAATCTCTTCAGTAAGGATAGCAATTTGAACTTCTGGAGATCCAGTATCATTGTCGTGAATTTTGTATTCACCAATTAGTTCGTTTTTACGTTCTTGAGTGATAGCCATCCTGTTCACCTCCTATGTTTTCATTGTAATCCCCGATTACCTCGCAGGCGTTGGAGAAACGATCTGCCAAGCAATGGTTCAATATCATACGACTATTAGAATAACTCTTTTTGAAGAAAAAAGCAAGTCTAGTGCTTATATTTTTCAAAAAATTGATTTGCGGTCTCTTTGTCTTTTTCTATTTGATCAATAAGTTCATTGATTCCATTAAACTTCTGTTCTGATCGAATTCGATCATACCATTTCAGTTGAATTTCTTCACCATAGATCGAATGATCAAACGTAAATATGTGCACTTCGATCGTTAATTTTTTTTCATCTGGATGCTTAAATGTAGGCTTGTATCCAACATTACAAACTCCATTATACCATGTATCATGCACTTTTATTTGAACGGTATAAACTCCAGTATTGGGGAGGAGATAGTTATCCTCTTGTTCAATGTTGGCAGTAGGAAAACCAATTTTCCTTCCGCGTTTATCACCATGTACGACGGTTCCTTTTGTTCGGTACGGTCGACCCAATAAAATATTAACTTTTTCCATATCCCCTGAAGCTATACTCTTTCTAATCAAAGTGGAGCTTACCTTTTCCTCTTTTTCAGTCAATTTTGGAACAACGGTTTGGGAAAACGCTTGGCGAGAATGAAACGGAAGTGATTCCATTGTGCCTTTCCCTAAACGACCATATGTATAGTCAAAACCCGCCACAACATGCTGGACATGGAGAGAAATAATGTATTGATCTACATATTCTTGCGGGCTTAACCCTGCAAAATCTGATGTAAAACGAACAACAAACGCCAGATCGATTCCTAGCTGTTCAAACACTTCCAGTTTTTCATCTAGTGGTGTGATGTATCGTACATGTTGATGCTTTCTACCTAACACCACAGAAGGATGTGGGTCAAATGTCATCACGGCCGTTTTCAAGTAATGTTTCTCAGCATATTTTTTAGCTGATTCTATTACTTGTTGATGACCTTTATGCACCCCGTCAAAATAGCCAAGTGCCATCACAAGGGGTGGGAAATCCTCTTTCTTCATACTATGAGGATGATGAACCGTAATTGTTTTCAAGATTAATCACCTTACTTCACTAGTCATTAAAAAGAACTTTTATTGGTTTGATGAACGCTGGTTTGGTTGGATGTTTTTGGTAGATAGCCAACGCTCTACCTTCATACATTAGTGTGACTTTACTGTTATTTTCTGGCCATGCTTTTGGTACTTCTAACACGGCACCATTTTTTACTTTCTCTGCTAATGTATCACTTAATTCAAGATACGGCAAATGAACTATCCCTTCTTCAAGGGGTAGAAGAACCTGTTCAATCGTCTCTTCTTTCACCATTTCCTCTAATTTTTCAAGCGTGATACACATTTCTTTAGAAATTGAAGCCGAATTGGTTCTTACTAACTTAGACATATGAGCTGGATACCCTAATTTCTCTCCCATTTCTACTGCAAGAGTCCTGATGTAGGTTCCTTTACTACATGCTGCGCGAAAACGAAAGGTAATCGTTTCTCCCTCAAAATGTTCACGGTCGTCAAGTAGCTCTAGTTGATGAATTGTCACTTGTCGAGAAGGTCGATCTACTTGAATACCTTGCCGTGCGTATTCATATAAACGTTTTCCATTGACTTTGACAGCTGAAAACATCGGGGGAGTTTGCGAAATTTCTCCGGTTAAACTTTGAAGCACAGACAGAATTTCTATCCTTGAAATACTGTGGGTGATTTTTTTCTCTTCTACCTTATCACCAGATGCGTCCTCTGTTGTAGTAGACCAACCGATCGTCACTTCGCCTTCATAAACCTTCCCAGAATCTGTTATGTATTCAGCAATTTTCGTTGCTCTACCTAAACAGATTGGGAGAACCCCTGTGACATCGGGATCTAACGTGCCAGTATGGCCTACTTTTTTCATCTTCAAGATTTTCCGAACTTTATAAACACAATCATGGCTGGTAAGTCCTTTTGGCTTCCAGAGTGGTAAAATTCCATTCAATGAGATCACTCCTTCTGATAAATTCCTTATGAAAGTTTCTTCAAGATTAGGCATCCTTGAAGATCCTATCCCTACAAAAAAGGATGCCTCGATACAAAAACAACCTTTTGTAAGAGGAGCATCCTTTGTTTATTCTTCTACTTTTGGTTCAGTAGAAATTTCTTTTAAAATACTTTCAATCTTATTGCCATAAGTAATAGACTCATCAAATTCAAAAATAATCTCAGGCGCTCTCCGCAAACGAATTCGATTTCCTACTTCAGAACGGATAAATCCTTTTGCTTTTGTAAGTCCCTTTAACGTGTCTTCTCTTTGGTTTTCATCACCTAGTACCGTAATATATACTTTGGCTTGTTGTAAATCACCCGATACTTGTACATCCGTTACTGTGACAAAACCGATGCGAGGGTCCTTAATTTTACGACCGATAATCTCGCTGAGCTCTTTTTTCATTTGCTCGCCGACTCGATTGGCACGAAGGCTCATCACTGTCACCTCTTTTTTCAATTATAGCCATTCTGTTTTAGTCGTGGTTCTTTCCCATTCTGGAAAAGAGTCTAAAAAATGAAGGGCATGTTGAAGCTCACGCTCTGCTGCTTTTTGACTAGAAGCCACAGTTACAATGGCAATTTGTGTCCGTTGCCAGAGATCTTGAAAGCCAACTTCTGCGACAGAGACGTTTGCTTTTTGTTTAAGCCGTGTAAGCGTTCGCTGTAACACGGCTCTTTTTTCTTTCAGTGAATGCGTGTTATGAATCATAAATTCACATTCGGCAAAGCCGATCATTAACGCGTCACTTCCTCCATAATATAAGCTTCAAATACATCGCCTTCTTTAATATCGTGGAAATTTTTCACCGTAATTCCACACTCGTATCCACGAGCTACTTCTTTAGCATCATCTTTGAATCGTTTGAGTGCGTCTAATTCACCTTCAAAAATTACGATTCCATCACGAATCACACGAATTCCACTACTACGGGTGATTTTCCCTTCCGTAACATAGCTTCCTGCAATGGTACCGACTTTCGATACCTTAAAGGTTTGACGAACTTCTGCTTGACCGATGACTTTTTCTTCAAATTCAGGGTCTAGCATCCCTTTCATTGCCGCTTCGATCTCTTCTATCACTTTATAAATAATGCGGTGTAAACGAACATCAACGCCTTCAGCTTCAGCTGCACGTTTGGCATTAACATCTGGGCGGACATTAAATCCAATCACAACAGCATTAGATGCTGCTGCAAGAGTAATATCGGATTCATTGATCGCTCCAACGGCTGTGTGAATCACTTTAATATTGACACCTTCAACATCAATTTTGTGTAAAGCTGCTGCCACAGCCTCAAGCGAACCTTGAACATCTGCTTTTAACACGACGTTCAACTCTTTCATTTCGCCTTGCTTCATTTGTTCAAAAAGAGTATCAAGAGTCACACGTGATTTCTCGCTTCGTTGGGCTTGTAAAGCTTGTTGCGCACGAGTTTCCCCAATTTGACGAGCTTTTTTCTCATCTGTGATTACAGCAAAACGATCACCAGCGTGTGGGACATCATTTAACCCCGTAATTTCAACAGGAGTAGATGGTCCAACTTCTTTCACACGACGACCAATGTCATTTACCATTGCTCTTACACGTCCAAAGGTATTCCCTACTACAATTGGGTCACCAATCTTCAAGGTGCCATTTTGAACGAGTAATGTGGCCACTGATCCTTTACCTTTATCTAGCTCAGCTTCAATAACTGTACCGACAGCAAGACGGTTTGGATTAGCTTTCAATTCTTCAACTTCAGTAACAAGAAGTATCATTTCAAGTAAAGTGTCAATACCTTCACCTGTTAAGGCTGAAAGAGGGACAAATATAGTATCCCCGCCCCAAGCTTCTGCCAATAGTCCGTGTTCAGATAATTCCTGCATCACGCGATCTGGGTTAGCAGCTGGCTTATCCATCTTATTCACAGCGATAATAATTGGAACCTCTGCTGCTTTAGCATGATTGATGGCTTCAACCGTTTGAGGCATCACACCATCATCTGCTGCTACCACAATAATCGTAATATCGGTAATTTTCGCTCCACGTGCCCGCATAGTTGTAAATGCAGCATGACCAGGTGTATCAAGAAAAGTAATTTTTTTACCTTGTTCTTCCACTTGATAAGCACCAATATGCTGTGTGATACCACCAGCTTCGCCTTCTGTTACCTTCGTATTCCGAATAGAATCTAATAACGTCGTTTTCCCATGATCTACATGACCCATGATTGTGACAACCGATGGACGCTCAATGAGTGCTTCCTCATTATCTTCTGTAAAGTACGTTTCAAGGTCTGTTGTGTCAATTAAAATTTCTTCTTCAACCTCTACGCCGTATTCCGCACAGATTAGTTCGAGACCATCTTTATCTAACTGTTGGTTAATAGTTGCCATAACCCCAAGCATAAATAATTTCTTAATGATTTCTGCCGGGTCACGATGTAATTTCTTTCCTAATTCTGCAACCGAAAGTGATTCAGTAAATGTGATTTTTTCTGGAAGTTCTCTTTCTTTTCTTGGAGTAAGATTTGGTTTAGGTTGATTTCGCTGAACCGGTCGCTTGTTTTTTCTGTTTCGTTGATTGCGACCTTTATTATTATTTGAATTAGTTGGTTTGTTTTGAGTTGATTTATTGTCATTTTTCGGCATAGACATCACCTTTTCTTTCTTCGGTGCATCTTCCACCGGATTTACTTTAGTATATTTTTGATCAAGCTTTTGAACCATCGCATCATCTAATGTCGCCATATGGTTCGATACTTCAATGTTCATGTTTTTCAGGTTACTTATAATATCTTTACTAGATACATTATGTTTTTTTGCATATTCGTAAACACGTGTTTTACTCATATGTTCACCCCCAATGATATTAATCGAGCAAAGTGAATAGCTTGTTAGCAAACCCATTGTCGGAAAGGGCGACCACAACACGAGCTTCCTTGCCAATGGCGTGACCTAACGTTTCTCTATTATTGACAAGCTTTACAGGTACACCATATGTACGACATTTATCTTGCACTTTTTTAGCCGTATTTTCAGAAGCATCTTGTGACAAAATGACAAGCTTAGCCCGTCCGCTTCTTACTTCTTTTATGACCAACTCTTCCCCGGAAATCACTTTTCTTGCTCGATTGGCTAGTCCTAATAACGAAATCCATTGAGCTGTTTTCATATGTACGCCTCTACCCCTCTTCAACAGCTTGTAAAAGCTCATCATATACAGATTCTGGAATGTTCGTGCCTAGATGACTAGCTAAAACGTTTTTCTTTTTCGCTTTTAATATGGCTTGCGTATCTTTTGATACATAAGCCCCTCGTCCGGATTTTTTCCCGGTAAGATCAATTGATACTTCTCCTTCTTTTGAACGAACGATTCGTATCATCTCTTTCTTTGGCTTCATTTCACCTGTTGCCAAACATTTTCGCAACGGTATTTTTTTTCGAGAAGTCATTGTACTCACCTCTTACTCGGATTCATCAAAAAAGAAGTCTTCTTCATCGGATTCGGTACGATCGGATTGAAGTAAAGCTTCCTCTCGCGGATAGATTCCTAACTCACGCGCATCGGTTTCGCTTTTTATGTCGATTTTCCAGGCAGTAAGTTTGGCAGCTAATCTAGCATTTTGACCTCTTTTACCAATAGCAAGTGAAAGCTGGTAATCCGGAACTACAACAGTCGTTGCCTTTTCTTCTTCTTTCACTTGAACATCTAGTACTTTAGAAGGACTTAAAGCATTTGCCACAAAAACAACTGGGTCTTCAGACCATTCAACGATATCAATCTTTTCACCTTTTAGTTCATTGACAATCGCTTGAACTCGTGAACCTTTTGCTCCAACACATGCGCCTACTGGGTCCACTTCATCATTGTCTGCATGAACAGAAATTTTCGATCGGTCTCCCGCTTCACGCGCAACAGACTTTAGCTCCACAGTCCCATCAAAAATCTCTGGTACTTCTATCTCAAACAGTCGCTTAAGCAATCCAGGATGCGTTCGAGATACAAAAATTTGTGGTCCTTTGGTCGTTTTTTCTACCTTGGTTATAAACACCTTAATACGATCATGTGGTTTATATTTTTCATTTGGCATTTGTTCGCTCACAGGTAATAGGGCTTCAATCTTCCCTAAACCAACATAAATATAACGATGATCCAAGCGTTGGACAATACCTGTCATGATATCTTCTTCTCGGTCAATAAACTCGGCATAAACGATGCCCCGTTCTGCTTCACGGACACGCTGAGTCACCACTTGCTTAGCAGTTTGAGCGGCAATTCGACCAAAATCCTTTGGTGTTACTTCTAATTCGACAATATCATCTACTACATAGTTAGGATTCATACTTTTTGCCTCTTCAACTGAAATTTCCAATCGTGGATCAAATACTTCATCAACGACTTCTTTCCGAGCAAACACACGCATCGTACCATTGTCCATGTTTAGATCAACACGTACGTTTTGGGCCTGGTTGAAATTCCGCTTATAAGCTGACACTAATGCTGCTTCAATTGCATCAATAAGTACCTCTCGAGAAACCCCTTTATCCTTCTCTAAAATAGTAAGAGCATCTAAAAATTCTGTGCTCATTTGTTTGTTATCCCCCTTCTATACTTTCCTTAGGAGAAAACAATTGCAAATCTTGCTTTTGCAACTTTCGCCTTAGGGATTTGCACTTGTTTTTTTCTAGTTTTAATTGTAACTTCAATTGTAAGAGCTTCTTCACTGTACTCAAGAAGTTTACCTTCAAACGTTTTTTCTCCATCAATGGGTTCATATGTTTTAATATGAACGTTTTTTCCCACCGCTTTTTCAAAGTCAGCTGGGTTTTTTAACGGTCTTTCTGCACCCGGTGATGACACTTCAAGAAAATAATTGTGTTGAATAGGATCAAGTTCATCTAACTTTTCACTAAGCTTTTCACTAACTAGACCGCATTCTTCAATTTCTACACCTTGTTCTTTATCTATAAATACGCGAAGAAACCAATTGCTTCCTTCTTTTACGTATTCCGTGTCAACCAATTCTAAGTTCATTTCCGTTAAAATTGGTGATACGAGCTCTTCTACGATATCCGTAATTTTACTCATATTTACCTCCTGGTTAAATAATAGAACTGGAACCAAGAATAAAAAAGTCTCCCAGCAAACACGAAAGAGTGGGGGGACCCCACTCTTTCATTTAGAGTTATCTCTAGTATTTCCAATAAAACTATACCATATCCACTATTTTTATGCAAATAAGACCGCACTAGAAGAGGGAAAGCTGATTCTGATCTGGCAAGGATTCTAAGCAACCATGATTATCTAAATACTCAATGATGGTTTTCGATACTCGACCTCGTTGTTGCAAATCTTCTTTTGACAGAAATTCTCCTTCTTGACGGGATTTCACAATGTTAACAGCCGCATTTGTACCTAGTCCTGGTATCGAATTGAATGGAGGAATTAACGTATTGTCTTCAATCAAAAATTGGCTGGCGTCTGATTTATATAAGTCCACCCGTTGAAAACTGAATCCTCTTTCACTCATTTCAAGTGCTAGCTCTAGCACCGTTAATAAGCTCTTTTCTTTTGGTGCTGCGTCTAAGCCTTTTGCTAAAATCTCTTCTACGCGAGCGCGAATTGATTGGGACCCTCTGACCATCGCATCCACATCAAAATCTTCTGCTCTTACTGTGAAATAGGCTGCATAATATAGGAGAGGAAGATGTACTTTAAAGTAGGCAATCCTTACAGCCATTAACACATAGGCTGCAGCATGCGCTTTAGGGAACATGTACTTGATTTTTTTACAAGAATCAATATACCAATTCGGCACATTGTTTTGCTTCATTTCTTCCTCCATCTCTGGTTGTAGGCCTTTCCCTTTCCGAACAGATTCCATGATTTTAAAGGCCAAAGACGGTTCAAGTCCTTGATAAATTAAATACACCATAATATCATCTCGACATCCAATTACTTCACTAAGGTTACATGTTTTATTGTGAATTAGCTCTTGAGCATTTCCAAGCCAGACATCTGTCCCATGAGAGAGACCAGAAATTTGGACAAGCTCTGAAAAGGTGGTGGGCTTTGTGTCTTCTAACATTTGACGAACAAATCTCGTACCAAATTCAGGTATACCAAGGGTTCCTGTTTTACATAAAATTTGATTTTCGGTTACTCCGAGTGATTCTGGTCCACTAAAGATTTTCATTACTTCTGGATCATCTGTCGGTATGGTTTTTGGATCAATTCCCGATAGATCTTGGAGCATCCGTATAACAGTGGGGTCATCATGACCAAGAATATCTAGTTTCAATAAATTATCGTGTATAGAGTGAAAATCAAAATGAGTCGTTTTCCATTCACTGTTTTTGTCATCAGCTGGAAATTGAATAGGTGTAAAATCATAAATATCCATATAATCTGGAACTACAATGATTCCACCAGGATGTTGACCAGATGTTCGTTTCACACCGGTACATCCGCTAACTAGGCGATCAATTTCAGCCCCTCTAGGCTGCAAATTATGATCTGATGTATAACCTCTTACATAACCATAAGCAGTTTTATCAGCTACCGTTCCAATTGTTCCTGCACGATAGACATATTCTTCACCGAATAAAACCTTCGTATAATTATGAGCCCGAGGCTGATACTCACCAGAGAAATATGATGATAGGTAAGCATTTGAAGTAATCTCCAGCTTTTCCCCCACCTCACACCGTACGTGACCCTTTCAGTGTCATACGGCGTTCCATCGTTAACGTTGTCGTAGTTACTCAGCTAAGCATTGGATTTCCTACTTCCGTTCTTAACTGACTTAGTTTTTTATTGCTTTTAAATCAAAAATATCAAGTAATAATTAGCCTGTCCTCAATTGGTGGAATTCCAAGTGATCCCTATCGCCATTGGTTTTAGGTATTATTATCCTTCTTTTCAGAATGTAGTTCGTAGTTTTTAAGTCTTTTTCTTGCTATTGCTACAAGCTTTTTAGTATACATCCTTTGTAAATGTTTATTGGTATATCCATATGTACCTTTTGTTTTGCTCCCTGTTGTATTTTTGATATTTCGATATGCTAGTCTAATGTTCTCCTCCAATATGATAAGATCATATTGGTTTTTATCGAATCTACTATTAGCACTTTCTTCATATAAACTATCCAATTGGCCTTGCATACCAAAGTAATCCTTGTTTCTCAACTTTTTCATCATTAGGTCAGTTAACTAATCACTTTGCTCTCGAAAGCTTTCGTTTCTTTAAGTCTTACTAGAACCTGACTTTTGTAGGTTTGTTTCGACGTTAACGACTAATGCCCTTCCCTCAAGAACGTTTTATCCTCAGACTTATTGATTATTCAGTCTTCATAGGCATTCTTGTAAGCGGTACTACGGCATCACTGCCACTTCCGTAAATCTATGTTATTTCGGTTACTTTTCCATAGAAACACTTTTAACGAAGTGCAACCTTCTGATGTGTCGGAAGCTTCTCACGTTCCACTATTTCTATCTGTACATAATCTACTTAGGTCCCCCCTAAATCCCGTTGAGCTGGACTGTGCCTGTAACACAGTATGGATTTTCATAACCAAACGCTTACTCATCCACACTCAAAATTCCTAATAGGAACCAAACCATTTCTGGTATGTGACATTTACGAGAAGTCAATCGAGGGTTCGTCCCAGTTATTCTACTGATGCTAACCATATAGATTTTATAGACACCAGACCTATCGTCCACAGAAGCTTTATAGCTCCTTTTCCTCAACCTTGCTGTTAGGGTGGCCTTCAGCCTACTTTAGCGGGCTTCAAACAAAAGTTGTTTTTGCAATACTCCTTATGCCTGCCGCAGCTTCAGTGAGTGTGTTTCAGGGCGTTACTCCATCATTCCACACTTGGAAATAGCAGTTCTCCTAGCGTTAATGCTAGTGACTAATCTTTTCAATTAGCAACGTGACGCACTCAAATCAATATCCGGAACCTTATCTCCTTTGAAACCAAGAAACGTTTCAAAAGGGATGTCATGTCCGTCTTTTGTATAGGCAGTCCCACATTTTTCACAATCTTTATTCGGCAAATCAAATCCCGATCCCACTGAACCATCATTAAAGAAATGAGAATATTTGCAACTAGGACAAACGTAATGTGGTGGGAGTGGGTTCACTTCCGTAATTTCGGTCATAGTTGCGACAAACGAGGACCCTACCGACCCGCGCGATCCTACAAGATAGCCATCATTTAGCGATTTTTTCACGAGTTTGTGAGAAATCAAATAGATGACTGCGAAACCGTGGCCAATAATGCTTTTTAATTCTTTCTCAAGACGAGCTTCTACAAGTTCAGGCAACTCTTCTCCATAAATGTCTCTCGCCATTGAGTAACTCATTTCTCTAACCTCTTCATCTGCCCCTTCAATTTTCGGTGTATATAATTCATCTCTTATAGGTTTAATTTCTTGGATTAAGTCAGCCACTTTGTTCGGATTCGTTACAACAATTTCTTTAGCTACTTCTTTCCCTAAAAATGAAAAACAATTGATCATTTCATCAGTGGTTCGAAAATGAACCTGAGGAAGTGAGTGACGATTAAGCGGATTGGCTCCCCCTTGAGAGTTGATAAGAATTTTACGATAAATATGATCATTAGGGTCTAAATAGTGTACATTCCCGGTTGCCACAACTGGAATGTCTAACTTTTCACCCAGACTAACAATATTTTTAATGATATCTTCTAAATTTTGTTCACTTTGAACTAAATCTAGTTCAATCAAGTGTTGATACACTTCTTTTGGGTGAACTTCTAAGTAATCATAAAATCGAGCAGTCTCCTCTACTTCTTCAGGTGACTTTTGCATCATTCCTTCAAAAACTTCACCCTTATCACACGCCGACCCTATAATTAGGCCCTCACGATGCTTTTGTAAAAGTGAGCGAGGAATTCGAGGCACGCGAAAAAAGTAATCAATATGCGAGGTCGAAACAAGTTTGAATAGATTTTTTAATCCTACTTCATTTTGAGCAAGTATCGTACAATGATTGGGTCTTGATCGTTTAAAACTCTCGCCTTTTCCCATGTATTGATTCATCTCATCATGATAGTTGATTCCCATTTCATCCGCATCTTTTAGCATTCTCAACAAAAGATACCCTGTGGCCTCTGCATCATAAATCGCTCGGTGATGTTGGGTTAAGTCAATGTCGAATTTCTTGGCAAGCGTATTTAATCGATGATTTTTCATTTCTGGATAGAGTAATCGACCGAGCTCTAATGTATCAATAACTGGATTTGATGCTTTATCTATGCCTGCTTTTTGGTATCCTACGTTCAGGAAGCCCATATCGAAAGTGGCATTGTGAGCAACGAGAATGTTATCCTCTGTCCAAGCATGAAACTCTTTTAGAACTTGCTGTATTTCTGGAGCATCTCTTACCATATCATCTGTGATTCCGGTTAAATTAATGGTTGTAGCAGACAACGCGTGATGTGGATTAGCAAATCGTTCAAATGTATCAATTACTTCTCCGTCATGAATCTTAACGGCGGCAAGCTCTATAATTGTATTGTATACCGCAGACAAGCCTGTTGTTTCCACGTCAAATACGATATAAGTTCCCTCTGTTAAGCGTTGATGAGACTCATTATAGGCAATTGGAACTCCGTCATCTACGAGGTTCGCTTCTAAACCATATAATATCTTTATGTCATGCTTTTGACCCGCACTATATGCTTCTGGGAAGGATTGAACAACTGCATGATCAGTCACAGCAATCGCTTTATGTCCCCATTTTTTTGCTTGGGCGATCAATGAACTAACAGATGTAACGGCATCCATTTGACTCATAGGTGTATGAAGGTGAAGTTCTACCCGCTTCTCGTTTTGGGGAGCCGTATCTTGTCGAAGAACTGGGGTGATTTGATTTAGGTCATTCGCAATCATCACAAGGTCACGAACAAACGTATCATTTTGAATGCTTCCTCTTGCTCTAACCCACATTCCTTTTTTCAAATTACTCATTACCGCAGCGTCTTCTTTATCACGAGAGAACATTTTCACCATGATCGAACTCGTATAATCGGTCACTTTAAAGGTTAGAAGTGTTCTACCACTTCGTAATTCTTTCGTTTCTGCATCAAATACATACCCTTCAACAGCAATTCTTCGCTCTTCATCGTATATTTCTTCCAATTTGCGGAATTCGGCATCATCCTTAATCGTTAACCCTATCATCACAGGTCCTGAAGGTGCTGCTTGATTGGCATCTTGTTCTTCTCGTTTTTGCATATCCACCAGAGCTTGTTTCCCGCGCTCTTCATCTTCTATCTTTTTTTGCTTAAGAAAATTTTCGTATTCATCGTTCTGCTGCTCTTGAGCAATGGTAGTATCAATTGTCAAAGCAGGGAATCCATATTTTGTAAGAATGGATGTGATCATGTCAGCATACTTCTTTTTTACTTGGGTTGCCTCTAAATCATTGGAAGCTGTGATTAGCAACTTATTTCCATGAAGTTTCGGAATTTGTTTGCTTAATAATGAGAAAATCGGCGGTGAAATTCCTTGAATATCTTGTATACACTCTCTCCAATAATCCGAAAGAAGTTCTTCTTGAAACTTTTCATCTTTTACCTTCAATGAAAACCCAACAGACGTTGCGACATGTTTAAATGTATGTTGAAGCGAATCTGAGAATCGTGTAAATACATCAAACGGAAGAATCTTTTCGATTTGAAAATAAAAATGCATCGTTCTGGCTTTCTTTTCGACAATTAAACGGATAATTTCAGCTTGATTAAAATGCTTCACGATCGCATCTTCAGTAAGTTGCAATTGTTGCAATAACACTTGGAAGCGTTCTTTACCGGTAAGACTTGTGTTCATTCTTCACTCTCCTATCATTCACATTCTAGTTTTCATATTAAAGAAATCAACTCTATAAAGCAATTTCAAGCTAGATCATTGTCCCGAAAAAAAGCCAGACCTTATTAGTATTTTACATATACTAATAAGGTCTGGACCCTTTAATCAAGGTAGTTTTCGCAAAGATCGTTGCTGTATTTACTTTAATAGAGAATCTTTTCGTATACATGTTTGCAATTTAGTCTAATTTTAGATGGATTCTTCCATTGACTATTAAAGTTTATCACCGACAATGTATTCGAAAAAGTCTAAATCAATTTAGATAGAGCGGACATGAGTTCATTAGTGTGAACTTCTAGGGCCTCTCCCGTCTCTCTCACTTTCACTTCAACTATTCCTTCTGAAGCTCTCTTTCCAACCGTTACTCGTAAAGGGATGCCCAATAAATCTGAATCTGCAAATTTAACACCAGGTCGTTCTTGGCGGTCATCCATCAACACATCAAGCCGACTACCCTTCAGTTCAGCATAAAGCTGATTAGCCACAGTCTTTTGATCTTCATTTTTATAATTAATAGGGATCACATGGATTTGGTATGGAGCTAAATTCGCTGGCCATAGTAATCCTTTTTCATCATTAAATTGTTCAGCGACCGCTGCCAAAGTTCTTGAAACTCCTATGCCATAGCATCCCATTAACACCGCTTGAGAGCGACCATTTTCATCCAAAATATTCGCTTTCATTGCTTCACTGTAGCGTGTTCCTAGCTTAAACAAATGGCCAACTTCAATCCCTTTGGCAAACTTAATGATCCCTTCTCCGTCCGGTGAAGGATCACCCTCTTGAATAAAGCGTAGGTCTGCATATTGATCTATATTCAAATCTTGCTCCGGCTGAACATTCGTATAGTGGTAACCCTCTTCGTTAGCTCCACATACACCATTCACAATATTTTGAACAGCTGTATCTGCAATCACTTTTAAATTTGAAACGTTAACTGCACCGATAGAACCGACGGAACAACCCATAACTTTTTTCGTATCTTCTGCACTAGCTAATTCAACTACCGATGCACCAAGAGCGTTTTTCACTTTAATATCATTGATTTCGTGATCGCCTCTTGCTAAAACGAGGACAAATTCCTCATCCACATTAAACAAAAGCGATTTAATACACTTCGTTTCCTTAATATGAAGAAATGTGGAAACTGCTTGGATTGTTTTCACATCCGGAGTATGGATTTTCATCCGTTCTTTAGGCTGTTCATTACTTATTTCATAGGTCATGATGACCGGAGCCATTTCTACATTTGCTGCATAATTAGAGGAATCCGAATAAGCAATCGTGTCCTCTCCTACTTCGGAGAGCACCATAAATTCATGAGTATCTTTTCCACCCATCGCACCAGAATCAGCAATTACTGCTCGGTAATCAAGACCACAGCGCTCAAATATATTGCAATAAGCCTGGAACATGCGCTCATACACAATATCTAAACTCTCTGCTGAACCATGAAAAGAATAAGCGTCCTTCATTAAAAATTCTCTGCCTCTTAATAGTCCAAAGCGCGGACGTTTTTCATCTCTAAACTTGTTTTGAATTTGAAATAACGTTAGCGGAAGTTTTTTATAAGATTTGACTTCGTCCCTAATTATACTTGTAATCACTTCTTCATGTGTAGCTCCAAGTGCGAACTCTCTACCATGACGATCATGTAGCCGCATCAATTCAGGCCCATAAGTTTGCCAACGACCTGACTCTTGCCATAATTCCGCCTGTTGGAGTGCTGGCAAAAGCAGTTCCATGGCACCAGCGTCTTCCATTTCCTCACGGATAATTCCCTCTATTTTACGTAGAACTTTTCTTCCAAGTGGTAAGTAACTATACACACCGCTTGCGTTTTGGCGAATAAATCCAGCTCGTAAAAGAAGCTGGTGACTCGTAATTTCTGCATCCGCTGGTACTTCCCTTAATGTAGGGATTAGCGTCATACTTTGCTTCATATTATGTCCACCTCAATAGTTTGGTAAATTATTTGTAGGTTTTTTTTGCAAGAATGATTGCTTCTAGCGTAAATCTATATATAACGATAAAGATAGGTTTAGTGCCTCTTTCGTATGATTTTCATCAGAAATCATACGAAAGAAATTGTAGTCACTAAATTTCCGATTCAAAAGCAACATAATTTACGAAAAGAACTTTATTGTAAAAAGAAACGTTGAATATCATTCCATGTAACAACGAGCATTAATACCATGAGTAAAGCAAAGCCCACAAAATGAACCATTCCTTCTTTTTGACGATCAACTGGTCGTCCTCTTAATGCTTCGACCACAAAAAACATTAATCTTCCACCATCAAGTGCAGGTATCGGTAGTAAGTTCATGATACCAAGGTTAATGCTTAAGATTGCTCCCCATCTCATGAGGTTAAAAATTCCCGATTGAGCAACAATATCAGTTGAGTGATAGATGCCTACTGGACCAGATAAAGCATCAATTGAAAACTGTCCTGTCACTAGTTGACCTAATAACCGGAAGATTTCAATCGTCCATCCATAAGTTTGAGAGAAACCATTCGTAACGATGCCTATCGGATCCTTGGCTAAAGCAGGATACACTCCAATTTTCCCAACCGTCCCATTTTCATATTCCACACCTTCAGGAATAACAGGAATAGTCTCTGTTCCAGCATTACGTTGGATAACTAAAGATAATTCTTCACCTGGTTTATCTTCAACGATGGCCACAATATCTTTCCAAGAGGAAATTTCTGAACCATCTATGCTAATGACTTCATCACCTTGTTTCAACCCAGCTTCCTTCGCAGCACCATCAGAAGTAAGTTCACCTAGGATAGGTTCATCAACTGGGACCCCTTGTAATAATCCCAGTAATACAAAAATAACAAAAGCAAGGATGAAGTTAAATAATGGGCCCGCAAATATTGCCATCGCTCGTTCTGATAGTTTCTTAGATGCAAACTGACGATCCCAGGGGGCAATAATGGTCTCTACACCATCTTCTACTAAGACCGCTTTTCGAGAAAGAGTATAGGTTTTTCTCTCTTCGGAATCCTCTTCATAGCCGGTCACAAATAATTTATGCTCAATATCCGCATTCTCTACTTCCATCACAATTACATTCGAATAGCGATCTTTATTGTTTAAAATCACTTTTTCTACTTCTTCCTGTTCATTAAGAAGTAGTCCAACCCGGTGTCCTGGTTTAATCTCGATCATTTCGGGATCTTCGCCTGCCATACGAACAAATCCACCTAGTGGTAATAAACGAATGGTATAAACAGTTTCTTCTTTTTTATATGAGAACACTTTTGGTCCAAAACCTATCGCAAATTCCCTTACTAAAATGCCCGCTCTTTTTGCAAAGATGAAATGCCCTAATTCATGAAAGAACACAAGGGCTCCAAAGATGACAATAAAGGCTAATATAGTTTCCAAATAGAATACCACCTTTTCTTATAGAAGTGATTGTACAAAATCTCTCGTACGTTGATCGACATGTTCAATCGTCTGTAAATCCGGAGAGTTAATGTTTTCATGTTGATTTAATGCGCGTTCAATGACATCCTCAATTTGTAAAAACGATATTTTTCTTCCAAGAAAGGCTGCTACAGCCGCTTCATTGGCAGCATTTAAGACCGTAGGATACGTTCCACCTGCATTTCCAACATCATATGCAAATTGTAAGCAGCGAAAGCGGTCAAAATCCATTGTTTCAAAATGAAGCTGATGAAAATCTTCAAGTTTCAATCGCTTCCCAGTTAAGGGTAATCGATCTGGAAAGGTTAGTGCATATTGGATTGGTACACGCATATCAGGGGACCCTAATTGAGCCATCACCGATGTATCGTGAAATTCGACCATTGAATGTATCACACTTTCACGGTGTAATAGCACGTCAATATTCTCATAGGGCAAGTCGAAGAGCCAGTGTGCTTCAATCACTTCGAGTCCCTTGTTCATCATCGAAGCTGAATCAATCGTAATTTTCGCTCCCATTGACCAATTAGGATGTTTGAGTGCATCTTCAACAGTTACATGTTTCAATTCATCTCTTGATTTATCTCGAAAACTACCACCTGAAGCGGTAATTATAAGACGTTCAATGTTTTTTTCCCGCTCTCCTTGAAGACTCTGAAAAATGGCGGAATGCTCACTATCAACCGGGAGTAGGGTAACCTTGTTTTTTCTCGCTTCTTCCATGACAATATGGCCTGCTGTAACCAGCGTTTCTTTATTCGCTATCGCAACGGTTTTTTTCGCTCTAATCGCCTCAATTGTCGGTTTCAAGCCCACGCTTCCGAGGACGGCATTTACGACCATTTCACTTTGACTATGTAGGGCAACCTCAATTAATCCATCCAAGCCAGAAACGAACGTTACATTATCAAATTCACGTTTAAGCATTTCTGCATCTTCTTTACATTGAACGGAAACAAGAAGAGGACGAAATTCTTGAACCATTTCCTGAACACGTCGGATATTTCGCCCAGCTGATGCGGCGACCAATCGAAATTGTTCAGGATGGGCTCTAATAACCTCAAGCGTTTGATAGCCAATTGAACCTGTTGCTCCTAAAAGGCTTATATTTCGTTTATGCAAGGCCTGTTCCCCCTAAGAAATGATATTTAAAAAATGGAGTAGCGGAATGACAAAGAGCAAACTGTCAAATCGGTCTAAAATCCCTCCATGTCCAGGAAGAAGTTGTCCAGAATCTTTCACTTCATAATGACGCTTTAAAGCAGACTCTACTAGATCCCCAATTTGTCCAAAAAAGGAGAGAATGGCTGATAAAATCAGGATTTTTGGAAGCGGAATATCGAACACAACAAGGCCGAAGATTAAACCGACCAAAAGTGCACAAACCATTCCACCAATCGATCCTTCTATGGTTTTATTTGGAGAAATATCTGGCCATAATTTTCTTTTTCCGATACTCCTTCCAATTATATAGGCACCCGAATCAGTAGCCCACACGAGGATTAATGCAAAAAATACATATTCTACTCCTGCCAAACTGGTTTCAATTAAATAATAGAACCCAATCCCAACATACAAAATCGCCATCACAGAAAAGGCTACATCATCAAATGTAAATCGATTTCTTGTAACAACAGTGTAAGTTAAAAACAATAAAATCGCCAGGAGAGCGAGTTCAATTTTTGTATAGCCAAGTTCCTCGATTACTACAGTATATTTCGATGGGATTAAAAAAATCCATAAAAGAGCAATCGAAATAATTCCAGGGATGGATCCTATTCTAAGATTTCTCATTTTTAACGATTCGTACAAACCGATCGTTGCGATTAAATATGTTAACAAAATAAATGGCATTTTACCAATTACCACAAAGGGAATAAAAACACCCATGGCAATGATAGCCGTTATCGTTCTTTGCTTCATTTATGATTCCTCACTTTTAAGTCCGCCAAATTTTCTTGACCGTCCTTGAAAATCTTCAATAGCTTGATATAAGTGTTCTTCTTTGAAATCTGGCCACAGAATATCTGTAAACCAAAACTCAGTGTACGCAAGTTGCCATAACATAAAGTTACTGAGACGAATCTCTCCACTCGTACGAATTAATAAATCAGGATCAGGTAAGGTGCTTGTCATCATGTAATTAGATAAGACATCTTCCGTAAGATCTTCTTCCTTTATTATACCATCTTTCAAATCATTTAAGACATTCTTCATTGCAAGCATAATTTCAGCACGGCTACCATAATTCAAAGCAAAATTCAATTGTAATCCAGTATTTTTCTTTGTTTTTTCGATAGCATTTCTAACAGCTTTTAAGGTATGAGGTGGCAAATTATGATGCTCACCCATCATGGTTACTTTCACATTCTCCTCTATTAACTCAGGTAAAAACGTCCCTAAAAATTCTTCCGGAAGCTTCATTAAATAGTCTACTTCCATTTTCGGACGTTTCCAATTTTCTGTTGAAAAAGCATATAAAGTTAGAGCTCCAACTCCCAATTCATTGGAAAGTGAAGTGATTTTACGAACCACTTTCATTCCTTCATGATGACCGGCGATCCGGGGTAAAGCTCGTTTCTTTGCCCATCTTCCATTTCCGTCCATAATAATGGCGATATGCTGAGGAACCTGAAATTTTTTAATTTCGTTGAAACGATCCTCTGAGCGTTCTATGGATTTCTTTCCATAGTTCCACAGCTTAAATTTATCTAGCATATTAAATCCTCCAAGTAGTACTTCCTAATGTTTGCTGTTCATCTACCTTATCATATCAAAAATCCTTCAAGATATCTTTAAAAGTTCAATTTTCATGTCAGGAAATAGCTGCATCCTTACCAAAAGATCACTTAACGGATTCGATCTGAATTCTGAGAATGAAGGTTCACAACCAGAAATACAAAAGCCTTCTATTTATGAACAGAAGGCTTTTTCTAAATAAAAAGCGCAAGGCTCCCGCTTACCGGCGACCAGCATAAGACAAGGACTGACATGAGGCGCACTTTGCCTCCTGTCAGGGTTTGTCTTATGACCTCGAGCCGGTGGGTGCCTGGAGCTGGACAGATAAAAAGCGCAAGGACCCCGCTTACCGGCGACCAGCATAAGGCAAGGACTGACATGAGGCGCACTTTGCCTCCTGTCAGGGTTTGTCTTATGACCTCGAGCCGGTGGGTGCCTGGAGCTGGACAGATAAACCAATGTTCAACCATTGCAAAATATTTTTTTGCAAGAAACACTTTTCATATCCAATATATTATCAATTCTCAATGATCAGAGGATTCTTTCATGAATTATAGAGTAAATAAATGAAAACCCCCTACAGGTAGAGGGTTTTCATTGTTTGTTATACTTCTAGAATTTCTTTTTCTTTATCTTTAGTTATGCTGTCAATTTGCTCGATATGAGAATTGGTTAAATCTTGCACATCGTCCGAATAGCCGCGTAGATCATCTTCAGTTAACTCACCATTTTTTTGTAGTTTCTTAAGATCATCATTCGCATCACGACGCACGTTACGGACCGCCACTTTTGCTTCCTCTGATTCCTTTTTCACAAGCTTTACTAACTCTTTCCGACGTTCTTCCGTTAATGCAGGAATAGAGATCCGGATAATCGAGCCATCATTTGATGGGTTCAACCCTAAATCAGCTTTCAAAATCGCTTTTTCAATATCTCCCAGAATAGATTTATCATAAGGAGTTACAACAAGTAGTCTCGCTTCAGGTACTGAAATAGAAGCAACTTGATTGATCGGCGTCAGCGCACCATAGTAGTCTACGGATACTCCTTGTAATAAAGCAGCATTAGCACGTCCAGCACGAAAAGTTGATAATTCACGTGTATAAGCTTGAACTGCTTTGGTCATTTTTTCTTTAACGGATGTCATTACTGTTTTCGGCATTACTCTTTCCCCCTAACAATAGTTCCGATGGTATCACCCATGACGGCACGTTTAATATTTCCTTTTTCCATAATCGAGAAGACAATAAGTGGAATATCATTGTCCATACAAAGAGAGGAAGCAGTTGAATCCATCACTTCTAAGCCTTCTTTCAATACATCTAGATATGAAAGCTCATCATATTTGACAGCGTCTTTATCTTTTTTAGGATCTGCAGTATACACACCGTCTACGTTGTTTTTAGCCATTAATATGACTTCAGCTTCAACTTCTGCTGCACGTAATGCAGCCGTTGTATCTGTCGAAAAGTAGGGATTACCTGTACCCGCAGCAAAAATAACGACTCTTTTCTTTTCCAAGTGACGAATAGCTCTTCTACGGATATACGGCTCGGCAACTTGACGCATATCAATCGATGATTGCACTCTTGTTTCGATCCCAATTTGCTCAAGACTATCTTGAAGCGCTAGCGAGTTCATGACAGTCGCTAACATACCCATATAATCTGCATTGGCTCGATCCATGCCCATTTCGCTACCAATTTTACCTCGCCAGATGTTTCCACCACCAACGACAACAGCTACTTCCACGTTTAGTTCTGCAATTTCTTTAACCTGCTCGGCTATGGATTCTATCACAGCAGGATTGATTCCAAATCCATCTTCTCCTGCGAGTGCTTCACCACTTAATTTTAAAACGACCCTTTGAAATTTCGGAATGCTCATAGGAACCTCCAATATGTATTTTCTTCTTATACGACTCTCTTCGTAAACATTATCACGGTTTAGTCTAATATTAGCTAATATCCTTCATTTTGATGTTGATTCCCATCAAAAACAGACGAAATAATGTCCCAAATCAAAGCTAATTCACAGTGCACAGACAGGTTCAAAAAGCACCAAGGTTTGCGAAAACAGTTTCTTATAAAAGAGGGAACACCCCGTGTTCCCTACAATGTATCGATTTGATCGACGAATTATTTTTTCACTTGATTCATAACTTCTTCAGCGAAGTTATCTTGTCGTTTTTCGATTCCTTCTCCAACTTCATAACGAATGAAATCCGTTAAAGTAGCACCTTTAGATTCAACGAATTGGCGTACTTTTTGATCTGGGTTTTTAACAAATGATTGATCAAGGATACATACATCTTCGAAGTACTTACCAAGGCGACCTTCAACCATTTTCGCAACAATTTTTTCAGGTTTCCCTTCATTTAGAGCTTGTTGTGTTAACACTTCTCGTTCACGCTCAACTTCATCTTGAGAAACTTGATCGCGAGAAACATATTTAGGATTCAAAGCAGCAGCATGCATAGCAATGTCTTTTGCCGCGGCAGCGTCTGTAGAACCTTCAAGAACAGTTAATACACCAATACGTCCGCCCATGTGTAAGTACTCACCAAATGAATCGTTATCTGTTTTTGTACGAATAACAAAACGACGAAGCGTGATTTTTTCACCGATCTTCGAAATTGCTCCGTTAATATATTCTTTTACTAATGTGCCGTTTTCCATTGTTTGCTCAAGAGCCTCTTCTGCATTAGCAGGTTTTTGAGAAAGCACATGTTTCGCTAACTCTTTAACAAGAACTTGAAAGTTTTCGTTCTTTGCAACAAAGTCTGTTTCAGCATTTACTTCTAAAATGACAGCTTCATTGCCTTCGCTCAAAATGAAAGTAGTTCCTTCAGCCGCGATACGGTCTGCCTTTTTAGCTGCAGAAGCAATTCCTTTTTCTCTCAAGAAATCAATCGCTTTTTCCATATCACCATCTGTTTGAGTTAGAGCTTTTTTACAATCCATCATTCCAGCGCCTGTTTTTTCACGTAATTCTTTAACCATCTGTGCAGTAACTGCCATAATAATCGTCCTCCTTATTTTTCATATGTAGCACTATTTTCGCCTTTTTCTAACTAACCTATTCTTAAAAAAAGGTGATAAGGGCTAATCCCTCTTATCACCTTTTCAAATTCAGAATTACTCAGCTGTAACCGCTGCTTCTTCACCTTGTTTTGACTCAAGAATGGCATCTGCCATTTTACCAGTTAATAGTTTAACAGCACGAATCGCATCATCATTAGCCGGAATTACGTAATCAATTTCATCAGGATCACAGTTTGTATCAACGATACCTACGATTGGAATGTTTAATTTACGTGCTTCTGCAACTGCAATGCGTTCTTTGCGAGGGTCAATGATGAATAGTGCATCAGGAAGCCCTTTCATGTCGCGTACTCCACCCAAGAATTTCACTAAGCGTTCATGTTCTTTCTTCAATTGAACGACTTCTTTCTTTGGAAGTACTTCAAATGTACCGTCTTCTTCCATTTTTTCAATGTTTTTAAGACGTGTAACACGTTTTTGAATGGTTTCAAAGTTTGTTAACGTTCCGCCTAACCAACGTTGGTTAACAAAATACATACCAGAACGTTCAGCTTCATCTTTCACTGATTCTTGAGCTTGCTTTTTTGTACCAACGAAAAGAATTTTTCCATCGTTAGCCGCAACCTCTTTCACGAATTTGTATGCTTCTTCAACCTTTTTAACTGTTTTTTGAAGGTCGATGATATAAATGCCGTTACGCTCAGTGAAGATATATTTCTTCATTTTTGGGTTCCAACGGCGAGTTTGGTGTCCGAAATGTACACCAGCTTCTAGTAATTGTTTCATAGAGATTACTGACATGTGTGTGTTCCTCCTAATTGGTTTTAAATTTCCTCCGCTTAGTTCATATTTAAGTAGAACTATCGAAATAGCACCGACTACTTAAATCCCTAAACGTGTGTAGTCACACCATGGAATACTATAGCATAATTCGTCGCATTGAGCAAGAGCTATTTATCGTTCTTTCGAAATTTCAATAATAACTGAATTTCTGTTTGCCCTTTATTAAGAACTTTAGCAATTTTTGCGCTATCTAATCCTTTTTTATCTAAGAAGAGGACTTGACGTACAAATGGATCCTCTTCTTTTGGAATAGATTCCTCTATTTCTTCAACATTTGGACGTTTTTTCTCTTTTAATTCCATTTTTAGGGGGGATGGTTTATAAGCAGCTATCGCCTTGCTTCTCGGTGTGGCTTTTTTTATCAATGGATTTTCGATATCGGTAAAACTCCCTGGTTCTTCCTCTTTAAGTCTCTCTAGAGTTTTGACCCGATGAGTGGTTTGTACTCGCTCTATAAACGCTTCATTTTCTTCTTTCATTTCTAACAAATAGGAGGAAATCACATCCTCCATCTCTTTGACAATCTTTTTTTGTTCTCTTTCCAGTTCAATTAAACGATTTTGCCGAACGAACAACAGGATAATCAAAAAAAGACAAAAAACTATTAACATAAATAGAATTACAAACAAAATCTTGGTCATTTTTTCACCTATCCAGATAAATCTATTTGTTGACCTTTGAAGGGATGAGGAATGGCATCAACCGCCTCCTCTTCCCGAGCCTGCTCATGTGATTCCGCTTGTTCTTTCATTCCTTCACTATGAGTAGAAATGTGAGAAGGAGCTTGATTTTCATTCACTCTTTTTCGGTTTTGTTCTAGCTTTTTTCGTTCTTCCTCTTGCAGTTGGGATTGCATAATTTGCCCTTGTTGTTGGTGCTGCTCTACCACTTTTCCTGCCTCGAAGGTTTTCGGTAAGGCAATTTGCATTTCAAGCGCTTTTAAAGACATAATTATCTCCTCTTTTCAACCGAAAATCACATTATTAGTTTGCGTAACTTAACGATCGCCTTCGAATGAATTTGAGAGATTCTTGAAGTTGATAAAGACAGTACTTCTCCAATTTCGGTTAAGGTAAGTTCTTCTTTATAGAATAAACTTAATACAATCTGCTCTTTTTCAGTTAGTTGCTTAATAGTGTTAAGAAGTTCAACAATTTCTTCTTCTTTCACCATCGCATCTTCAGGTAATATAGTATCTTCATCTTGAATCACAAATGTCCTAGACTCGGAATCATCTTTTTGAATTTGTTCATCGATGGAAAGCACACTCGCAAAAAACTGTTCATGAAGGGTTGAATACACATCTTCTTCTGGTATTCCTAATTCATTTGCGATTTCTTCTGGTCTGACATGGCGCAACAACTTTTGTTCCATTTCAATCATCTTTGCTTCCATTTTCTTAGCTCTTTCCCTCGCACTTCTAGGTAGCCAATCCTCTTTTCTCAAACCGTCGATGATCGCACCACGAACACGAAAAGAGGCATATGTATCAAATTTCAAATCTCTGGTGGGGTCAAATTTATTGAGTGCATCTAAGAGGCCCATTAATCCTAAGCTCTTAAGGTCATCTTTGGAAACATTCTTTGGCAAACCCGTCGAAATGCGCTGAACATGATAGGAAACAAGAGGTATGTATTTTTTAATGAGAAAATCACCAGCTTGAGGATCCTTAGTTCCCTTCCACTGCCTCCAACAACGTTGCTCATCAGTGTCGTTTGTCATAAATCCGCCTCCTTGCCGATGTTCGTTTTGATAATCATTAGTATGTCTGAAGAAGCCATTGTCAAAGCAGGTAGTCTTTCCCACGATAGTAAAATATCTATGCTTCTTGATAACGAAAATCTCTTTTCTCATACTTTTTTGCTTAGCAAATAAACGAGGTTGGATTCAATTCTTTTTTATTTCGGGTTAGAAAAGATACGAAAAGAGCCTTACGAAAAGAAGACTCGAAATCAAGTTGCATCAAAATTATAGACTGACACGCAAAGCAACGACCTGTATGTAAACAGACTTAGTAAAAGAACTCTATTCATTTTAAAGGTGCTGAATTGATTCTGCAACTTGGTTACTCGTGAGGGATTCTCCGCTCTCTTTTCCTTCATTATTTTTAGATTCTAGATTATCGATATCTTTTTGACAATAAGAGATACACCAACGAAGAAAATAAACCAGTAGAAAAAATGCTAAAGCTGACAAAGTCGATTCCATTAATAATATTGTTGGATTTTTATGGTACAAACCACTTAAAAAGTAGACTGTAAAGGTGAATAACGAGACCCAACAATTCGCCAAGATGCTTCCCGCCATTAGATTTCCTTTACTCCTAGATTGACGGTCCTTATATGAAGGATACTTGTAGCAGGTGAAAACTCAATGGTTCGACCATTACTTCCTCCGACATCCTCCGCAAGTAGAGGAATATTTAGAGATCTTAAATTTTCTTTTACCGCTTCTACATTTCTTGGTCCAATTCTCATTAATTCTGTTTGAGCAGATAATTTAAACATTTGCGAACCACCTGCAATTTTCGCTTTCATTCTCGTTGATTTGGCACCTTTCAGTTTAAGTTGTTGGAGTAGTTCAGGAATCGCTGTATCAGCAAATTTCGCTTTATTGGTTGACGATCCAATGGACGATTGCGGAAGCATTATATGAGCTAATCCTGCGATTTTGCTGAGCTCATCATAAAGAATAATACCGACACACGATCCAAGTCCTGAGGTACGAATCACTTCATCCCCTTTAACGATATTCATATCTGCGATCCCTACTTTAATAATTTCTGTTTTCATGGATTACGATACTCCAAGCGCTTCAAATATAATTGAGAAGGAATTTGGATCTGGTAGGAGAAAGAAATGACCTCTAACCACTTCATTCTCTGCTAAATGATCTTCCTTTAAAGCCGTATCAATCACGATGGCATAATCACTCTCTTGAGATACTTCGATCAAGCCATACGAGATTAATGCACCAACCATGTCTATACTTAAGGCCGGTACCGTTGGATACAAATTTAAGTTTGTAAAGTCCGATAATGACGATAAATAGCTACCAGATAGAATATTTCCTAACTCCTGCATAGCAGATAATCCTAGTTCAGAGTAGGGAGGAGATTCAAAATTAAAGTTTGGATCTCCTGTCATTGATTGTATGTATCTTGAAGCTTCCTCCAAAGGTAGGATGAAAAACATACTTCCTGGAGCATCTCCTTCAATTCGTAAAAATATGCTCACGGCCACAGAATCTGCTCCCCCGGCCATATCCATCATTTCATCAAACGAAACGATTTTCACACTTGGTACCTTCATATCGATTTTTTTATTAAGTAATGTAGAGAGAGCCGTAGCTGCATGGCCTGCTCCAATATTCCCGACTTCTCTTAAAATGTCAAGGTGGAGAGGTGTGATTTTCTCTTCAAATCCCATCGAATCATCCTTATACAGTTGAATTTAGTACTTTTTCTAATTGCAATAAGATTAACAAGCGACGATCAATTTTTGCTACACCACTAATATAGTCTGTTTCTATCGTACCAACCACTTCAGGTTGCGGTTCAATGCAATCTAGAGCAATATCGAGTACATCATTGGCTGAATCCACGATAAAACCAACTTCATTTTCTACTAATGAAACGATGATGATTCTCGTGCTATCAGAGTATTCCTTAACTTCCAAGCCAAAATGCTCACCTAAATCAATGATTGGTGTAACGACCCCACGAAGATTAATAACGCCTTTAACATAACTTTTTGTTCTTGGAACCCTTGTAATATGGGTTAGCTTTTCAATAGACCGAACTTGCGAAACGGGAATGGCATATTCCTTTTCCATCAGCTGAAAAACAATTACTTTTATCTCTTTATGAATGGTTGCTTCACTCATGTAGATTCCTCCGATCGTTGTTTATCTAAGGTTTTTTCGTATTTAATGTTATTTTTGATCGAATAACTGAATGAAAAAGGTTATTTTCATTCAGCTGTTTTCGCAAAGATTGTGGCTTTTCGAATTAGCCCTCAATTCGTGATGAAAAGTGACTTCGGGCAGCATTTTTAACCCGAAATGAGGAATGAAAAATTTTTTTCATTCGTTTTTATATACTAGAGCATCAAAGTATGCGAAAACAAACTGACAAAAACAATCTTATTTAATTAGCGCATTGCAATCTACAATTAACGCTACTTGTCCATCACCCAATATAGTTGCACCTGAAATCGCAAATACATCATTTAGGTAATTGCCAAGAGATTTTAATACAATTTCTTGTTGCCCAATAAAAGAATCTACAACAAGCCCTGCCATTCTATCTCCTTTTCTTACAATGACTACGGAAAAGAATTCTTCTTCAATGCCTTCGGTTGGTACATCAAATACATCTTGTAAAAAGACCAGAGGAACAACCTTCCCTCTAAAATCTATTACTTTTTGATTGTGAGCATTTAGTATTTCGCCTCTTTTGACAATTGCAGTTTCAATAATCGATGAGAGCGGAATCGCATATTTTTCCTTCTCTAATTCCACTAACATAACTGAAATAATTGATAGGGTGAGAGGTAGCTGTATCGAGAAAATTGACCCTTCACCTTCTTTGGAATCAATAGCTATTGAACCACCTAACGACTCTATTGTTGTTTTCACAACATCAAGCCCCACCCCACGTCCTGAGATGTCAGAGATGGTTTCAGCAGTGGAGAAGCCTGAAGCCATAATGAGCTCATACACTTGTTTATCGGTTAAGGTTGAACCAGTTTCTTCTGACACGACTCCCTTTGCTATCGCTTTTTGCAACACCCGGTCACGGCTGATTCCTGCACCGTCATCAGTGATTTCAATAAAGACATGGTTACCACTATGATAGGCTTTTAGATTGACGGTTCCTACCTCTGATTTCCCATTTTTCTGACGAACTTCTGGTGTTTCAATACCATGATCAATCGCATTTCGTATTAAATGAACAAGTGGATCCCCAATCTCATCGATAACGGTTCGATCTAATTCTGTTTCCGCCCCGATAATATCTAAATCAATTTTTTTATTTAGATCTCTCGCTAATTGTCTAACCATGCGTGGAAAACGATTAAAGACTGTTTCTACAGGTACCATGCGCATATTCAAAATGATATTTTGTAAATCTCCTGAAATACGCGACATTCTCTCAACAGTCTCGTTTAATTCTGAATGATTTAAATCATTTGAGATTTGTTCAAGTCGACCTCGATCAATCACAAGCTCTTCAAATAAATTCATCAATATATCCAGTCGCTCAATATTCACGCGGATAGTCTTATTGCCTCCAGCTGCCTGTTTTTTATTTGAAACAGGTGTATCCTCTTGTTTTTTGAGATTAGAAGATTGTGTATCTTTGACAGACATCGCAGGAACATCGTGAATTTTTTCATTGGATGTTTTTCCACCGTCAACATCTAAGGCCAAGTCTTTAGGGGTAACAAGATGAATATTCACTTTCTCAACTTCTGACACTTTCATGACTTTTTGTTGTAAATCCTCTGGTGAGTCCTTAGTTACAACAGTCACGATGAATTGATGATCAAATTGCTCTTCTTCTAATTGATCAACAGTAGGGTTAGCTTTTATGACATCGCCAAACTTTTCAAGCACCTCAAACACCATATAAACTCGAGCGGCCTTTAATAGGCAATCCTCACGTAATGAAACAGTTAATTCAATACACTGAAATCCTTGATCTAGGCTTTGTTGAATGACGGTTTGTTCAAATTGATCGTATTCATTTTTCACGGTTGGTTCCACGTTATCCGCAAGAGCTACTGAAGTCTGGGCTTTTGTGATGACCTGAGGCTGTTCTCCGTTTTCAATAGCATGAAGCCGCTGAACAATTTCATATACATCTCTTTTTCCATCTCCACCTTCAGCAATGGACATCACCATCGCTTCTAGGTCGTCCGTTGCGACGAAAACAACATCAAATATTTCAGGAGTCACATGAATTTTTTCATTTCGAATACCATCCAACACATTTTCCATATTATGAGTTAAACTTGCTAAGTCTTCGTACCCCATTGTAGCTGACATCCCTTTTAAGGTATGAGCGGAACGAAAGATTTCATTTACTATACTTAAATCAGTGGGGTTTTTTTCTAACAATAATAATTGTTGATTACAATTTTGTAAGTGTTCTTTGCTTTCTTCAATAAAGACTTCCAGATATTGATTCATTTCCATGAGTTCCTCACCCCTATGGCATATACTTCATAATTGCATCTGCAATATGATTTAATGGCTCTATGTCGTCTATCATGTTCGTGGATACTGCTGCTTTTGGCATTCCGTAGACAATACTTGTTGCTTGTGATTCAGCAATTGCTTTCACAGAACCACTTCTCTTCAATTTTATCAGACCTTGCGCTCCATCTGAACCCATTCCTGTCATAATTACTGCAATTTTGTCGAAATTTCTAATCTCGCTAATAGATTCAAACATAACATCTACTGATGGTCGATGCCCGTTTCGTTGCGCTTCTATTTTATCTAGACTCACAGCTAACCGTGATTCCATCTTTCTCACTTTAAGATGATACCCACCAGGCGCAATATAGGCGATTCCTTGTTGTAGTACCTCTCCATCTTCTGCCTCTTTTATTTCTATTTGTGACAAAGAATCTAGGCGTTGAGCTAAAGAACGAGTAAAACCAGCAGGCATATGTTGGACAACGACAATCGGTGCAGGTATTCCTTTAGGTAAAGAGGTTAATACTTGTTGCAATGCTCTAGGTCCACCTGTACTTGTTCCAATGCAAATGATTTTTTGGGTTTTAGATTGACGAGTGGTTGGTTTCAATTTATTATATACTTTTCGATCCGTACTCACGTTTTGGTTAAGGATCTTTTTAGGTAGTAAAGAAGAATGATTTGCATGTAATTTTGAGATTTGTATCTTGCTTGCCTCTACTAGTTTGGCAACGATTTCTTCTTTCACTTTGTATAAATCTAGAGAAATGGTTCCAGACGGCTTAGCGATAAAATCAACTGCTCCGTGGCTCATCGCGAGCACTGTGTTTTCAGTCCCAGTGGTTGTAGTGCTTGAGAGCATGATAACCGGAACAGGGCATTCCTTCATGATTTGTTTAAGGGCGTCAATCCCATTTAATATAGGCATTTCTACATCCATCGAAACTACATCTGGTTGTAACAGTTTAATTTTTTCAATAGCATCCATTCCGTTCCTCGCAAAACCAACAGGTTCAAGTAGAGGATGCTCTGAAATAAAATCATGAATCAATTTGCGCATGAAAGCAGAATCATCGACGATAAGTACTTTTTTTCTCATCCTTTACTCCCCGCCTCTAGAAAAAAGTATTTTAAGTTTTTCAACGAAGGATGGCTTATTTGGCAGAAGATGATGAGCGATGGGATCATTTACATAGAGCGTTACGATTCGCTCTATCCCTAATGATGCAGCACTTTTAGGGTATTGTAGACAAAAAGGAACTTGCTCCCTAACAGCTCTCCCAACATTTGGATCTTCTACAATCGTCCCTAAAATTGAGACATGTTTTCGTAAAAATTTATCTATGACATTTTGAAAACGACGGAGTGTTTCATTCCCCTGAGATATTTGCTGTGCTCTATTACATATAACGCTCACCTTTTGCTTACCCTCTCGAAAGAAAATAAACTTCATAAGTGAATAGGCATCTGTAATAGAGGTTGGCTCAGGTGTGGTAATAAGTAGGATTTCATCCATCGTCATGATTAAGTCAACACTTTCTTTTGATGCGCCCGCTCCCATGTCAAATAAGATAAAGTCATACGTTTCTTGTAACAACCGCATCCCATCTGTGAATATTTCGAATTTATCTTCAGACCATTCCACAAAAGATCGCAACCCTGTTCCACCAGCAATATACGAGATGCCTTCTGGTCCTTCGGTTACGATGTCTTTAATATCGGCTGTTCCGTCCAACAAATCCATAATGGTTTTATTGGTGTTTTTCCCCATTAATATATGAATATTTCCCATCCCTATATCTAAATCCATTAGAAGGACCTTCTTGTTTTTTTTCGCAAGATGAGTACTAAAGTTTAATGCGATGTTTGACTTTCCAACACCACCCTTACCGCTCACAACTGCAATTGTACGAGCCCTCGATTGCAGCTTAAGTTTCGCTCTCAATCCTTGTGCTTGATCCTTCATTTTGGAAACCCCTTAAAAAGAAGTTGAATAACTTTTTCAGCGTCCGCTTGTACAATGTCATCTGGTACATCTTGCCCGTTCGTTAAATACGCCGCGCCCTTCTGATATTTTTTGAGGAGATTGAAGCTGGATCCATAGGATGAGGTCTCATCCACTTTTGTGAAAATAAATTTTTGAATGTTCAATTCGGAAAAATTCTCAATGATTGCTTCCAAGTCAGATTCTTTTGAGGTTAAGGATAAAACCAAAATGGTCTCCATATCCGCTGCAAAATCAATTATTTTTGTAAGATCTTGAATATATTGGATTTCTCGATAATTTCTGCCAGCCGTATCGATAAAAACCATATCCGCATCTTGATGCTTTTCGACCGATTTTGCATAATCTGCTCGGTCATAAACTACCTCCACCGGTACGTTCAACAACTGTGCGTAAGTTTTCAACTGCTCAATGGCAGCAATACGGTAGGTATCCGTGGTCATAAAGGCAATCATTTTCCCATGTGCCAAAACAGCCTCTGCAGCAATCTTGGCTAATGTTGTCGTTTTTCCAACTCCAGTAGGACCAATAACGTTTATATATTTTTTGGAATAATCAATTCCTCCAAAGTCAAATGATGACATTTGTAAACGAAACCATTCTTTCGACAAGGATTCTACCTCTTTGGGAATCTCAGACGTATTCTCCAATTTGCTAAGAAGAAAATCTCCAAGTTCATTCAGTGAATCTTGGTGAATCCCTTGGGATTGAAGGTACATTAACATTTCTTGAATTCCCTTCGGGTACTCTGCGTCCGTTGTTGCAGGGAGATGAGATAAATGTTGAATCATTTGTTTTAATTCAGTGAATTCTTTTTGAAAAGAGTCGGTTTGAACCTTCTCTTCCTTGAATTCTACAGCCGGGGTAAGTTTGGTAGCAACGTCCCTACCCTCCGTTTGCTTTGGTTTAATTCTTTTCTCAAGATTCGTATCTAAGGCCGCAATAACCTCTATGTTTTTCTTTTTAAATAGACCTAAAAATCCTCCTGTATAGGCCACCTTTGAATTAATAATAACAGCATCATTTCCCAGTTCCATGCGGATTTTTTTCATGGCTTCAGGCATTGTTGGCGCAATAATTTTTGTTACTTTCATTCCATATTCACCACCCCTAGGCTCTGGACCTCTACGTTTGCTTCTAATTCATTATAAGAAAGAATAGGTACTTGCGGGAAATATCGTTCTGATAGCTGCCTCATATACATACGAATCGCTGGCGAGCATAGTACAATGGGAGACTGTTCAATTAAGGATAACTGTTCAACTTGATGAGCAAGTGCTTCAAGTATTTTTTGTGAATCATTCGGGTCTACCGATAAATAATTGCCATGGTCTGTTTGCTGGATACTATCTGCAATCACTTTCTCGACTCTTCCGGAAAGAGTAACTACTTTCAATGATGTTGACGATTGATCCATGTACTGAGTAGTAATTTGACGTGCCAACGCTTGACGAACATATTCCGTTATTAAGTCGGTATCCGATGACAGTTTGCTATAATCCGCTAATGTTTCAAAAATGATAGGCAAGTTTCGAATGCTTACATTTTCTTTTAGTAATTTGGCTAATACCTTTTGAATTTCGCCTACTGATAGAGGCGTAGGTGTAACCTCTTCTACCAAAATTGGATACGATTCTTGCAAATGATCAATAAGCTGTTTTGTTTCTTGTCGACCCAATAATTCATGAGCATTCATTTTAATCATTTCTGTAATATGCGTCGAAACAACAGAAGGTGGATCTACGACTGTATAGCCCATGATTTCAGCTTGCTCTTTCTGATCTTCAGAAATCCACTTGGCCGGCAATCCAAAAGAAGGTTCGACTGTATCAATTCCATCTATCAGATCTTCTTCTCCACTTGGACTCATGGCTAAGTAATGATCTAGTAAGACTTCCCCTCGAGCCATTTCATTTCCTTTAATCTTCAAACGGTATTCATTAGGTTGAAGTTGGATATTGTCTCGTATTCGTACTACTGGAATGACAAGCCCTAGCTCAATCGCTAATTGTCTTCGAATCATTACGATTCGGTCCAGTAAGTCCCCTCCTTGGTTAGTGTCTGCTAATGGGATTAACCCATAACCAAATTCAAACTCGATCGGATCAACATTTAATAAGGAAACCACACTCTCAGGGTTTTTCAATTCTTCTGTTTCTTGCATTTGTTCTTTTTCTTCTTCTAATTCTTGAACAGGAGAGGCTGGTCTTCCTACCATATATCCGCCAAATCCTAGTATACCTGCGATTGGTATCGTTAATAGATCATTTATTGGGGTAGCAATCCCTAATAATAAGATTGTAATCCCTGCTACATACATCATAATAGGCTGCGACAGGAGTTGTTCCATGATATCTTGTCCAAGGTTTCCATCGGATGCTGCTCTCGTTACTACAATTCCTGTAGCCGTCGAAATCAAAAGGGCGGGTATTTGGCTAACTATCCCGTCGCCCACTGTAAGTAGGGAGTACTTCGTAGCTGCTTCCATAATCGGAAGCCCCTCTTGAACAGCACCAATGATAATACCGAAGATCAAATTGATTAAAACAATGATAATTCCTGCAATCGCATCACCTTTGACGAATTTACTAGCACCATCCATGGCTCCGTAAAAGTCCGCTTCACGACCCACTTTTTCACGACGCTCTTTTGCATCATGCTCTGAAATCATGCCGGCATTTAAATCTGCATCAATACTCATCTGTTTCCCCGGCATCGCGTCTAATGTAAATCGTGCGGCAACTTCAGATACACGCTCAGAACCTTTCGTAATCACCACAAATTGTATGATTATGAGGATTAAAAAAACAACCAAGCCCACAAGAACATTACCACCAACAACAAATGTACCGAAAGTTTCAACCACTTCTCCAGCTTCTCCCCGGCTCAAGATAGATCTTGTTGTGGAAACATTTAAAGCTAGGCGAAATAATGTTAATAACAATAATAAGGACGGAAAGATTGAAAATTGAAGGGGCTCCTGCATATTCATTGATGTTAGTAATACTAATAGTGCGAGTGAAATATTGATTATGATAAAAATACTTAGAAATAAAGGCGGGAACGGAATGACCAGCATGGCAACGATTAAGATCACACTGGATAGTACGGTTAAATCTTTTGCTGCCAATTACATTCACTCCTCACTATTTGTACCAAAAATTAAATGTTATTTTGTATACGATAAACATAGGCAAGCACTTCCGCAACTGCTTTAAAAAATTCTTCTGGTACGCTTTCGCCAATCTCTGCATTGTCATGTAAAGCACGAGCTAATGGACGATTTTCGACCATGATAATATCGTGTTCAGAAGCAATCAATTTTATCTTTTGTGCGACAAAATCTACTCCTTTAGCAACGACAATTGGCGCATCAGCTTTTGCTTCATCGTACTTCAAGGCAATAGCAAAATGAGTAGGATTGGTAATGACGACATCCGCTTGAGGAATCTCTTGCATCATTCTTCTTTGCGCCATTTCTCTTTGCCTTTGTTTGATTTTTGATTTGATGAGAGGGTCACCCTCGGAATTTTTATACTCATCTTTAATATCTTGTTTAGACATACGAATATTTTTCTCGAAATCATATTTTTGATACAAATAGTCGAATGTAGCTAAAAACAATAAGGCGACAGACGCACTAATACCCATCTGAACGGTTAAACTTAACATGATTTTCACAGAGGTAGCAGGACTTTTAAAAGATAATGTTAGGACCTCATCAATTCGTGAATAGAGCACAATAAAGGTTGCCATTCCGACGAAAGTGATTTTCAGAATCGATTTTAATAGTTCGACAATTGCCCTCATAGAAAAAATCCGCTTAAATCCTTTGATGGGGTCAATTTTCTCCAATTTAGGGGTTAAAGGTTCAGCTGAAAACAGAAAGCCTATTTGCAAATAATTCCCCACAAAAGCGGCAATCATAGCTACTAGCATGATGGGTCCCATTAACAGCATCATTTGCCCAAAAATTTCAACGGCAATGGTCTCAATCGTGTTGACGGATAAGGGCATAAACAAATAATCTTCAAAGGTATGATGAAATAAAGTGAAAACAATTCCTCCAAAAAAACTTCCACCAAAAGTAAAAAATAGAAAAACAGCTAACAATACGAAAGCTGTATTCATATCCTGGCTTTTAGCGGTTTGCCCTTTCTTTCTAGACTCTTGTCGTTTTTTGGGTGTTGCCTCTTCTGTTTTTTCACCAGAGAAAAACTGCAGATCTAAGGATAAATAGGTCATTCCTGATAACTCCCTAATAACACCATAAATTCTCTCATTGTTACAAGCATCAATTCAAAAAGTTGCCCTATTAACGCCATCATTACTCCCATTACAATAAATAAGACGACAAAACTGACACCAATTTTTATCGGGAAGCCTACAACAAAGATGTTTAATTGTGGGACAGTCCGTGCAACTATACCAAGAGCAATATCGACTAAAAATAGTGTTGCTACCACGGGAGCTGCCATTTGAAATGCGATGGCAAATACTGCGCTAAATGAAGTGATCATGTACTCCGCTAACGCAGGATCTTTAAAAGGCAACCAAGCCTGATTTAAGGGAATAAACTCGTAACTATAATAAATGCCATCTAACAATAGATGGTGGCCGTTTAAAGCAAGTAACAATAATAGTGCGAACGTATATAAATATTGACCCGTAATGGGCGTTTGTCCTCCTGTTTGTGGGTCTACAACATTTGCGATTGAAAATCCCATTTGAAAATCGATAAAACCTCCAGCAATTTGGATGGCAGAGATAATCATATAAGCTGCGAAACCGACAAGAAGTCCCACCATTGATTCTTTTAGGATAAGAAGAAAATAAATCCCATCAATCGGTATCGGTTCAGCAGCGACCACATAATACATTATCCAGGCAATGATGGCAGAAAAACCAATGCGATGTTGAGCTGGAATCGTTCGATAAGAAAACAACGGCATTGTCACAAAAAAAGAGGCTACCCTCACAAAGATCAAAAGGAAAACAGAAAAAATTGGCACTATTTGATCCATGCCACTATCCTACAAACCGTGTTAAATTCGTGAAAATTTCTGTTGTATATGACAACAGGAAGGATAACATCCATGGACCAAAGAAAATAACCCCAACCATTACTGCAACAATTTTCGGGACAAAGGCTAACGTTTGTTCTTGAATTTGCGTTGTTGCCTGAAAGATGCTCACAAGTAGTCCTACTACAAGAGCTAAAAGAAGTAATGGAGCACAAACTATTAATGTTGTATAGACTCCTCGCTCAGCGAGAGAGATGACCATTTCTGCATTCAATCAATTTCACCTACTTAAAAGCTTTGTAATAACGATTTAATCACTAAATACCAGCCATCCACTAAAACAAATAAAAGGATTTTAAAAGGTAAAGAGATCATAACAGGCGGAAGCATCATCATTCCCATACTCATCAACACACTAGCCACCACCATGTCTATCACTAAAAAGGGAATAAAAACCATAAACCCAATTTGAAAGGCGGTTTTGATTTCACTAATGGCAAAGGCTGGAACTAAAGATGTTAGTGGAATATCTTGAATGCTGTCGGGTTTTTCCGCTTTTGAATAAGCTAAAAACAGCTCCAAATCTTTTTGCCTAGTATGTTTACTCATAAAATCTTTAAAAGGAACAGCTGCTTTCTCATAAGCTTCCTCTAAAGAGATGTCTTCATTAAACAACGGAGTCAAAGCTTCGTCGTTTACTTGTTGTAATGTGGGAGCCATAATAAAAAACGTTAAAAACAAGGATAACCCAATAAGCACCTGATTAGGAGGCATTTGTTGGGTTGCTAAAGCTGTTCGAACAAAGGATAAGACAATCACAATTCGAGTAAAACACGTCATTAAGATTAAAATACTTGGAGCCAGAGATAAAACCGTTAACAAAAGCAGAAGTCGAACAGATGAGGAAACCGTTTCAGGAGAACCTGTATTAAAAAGTTCCATCACTTCATTCATCTTGTTTTTTCTCCTCTTTATTGAGTTCGTTTAACATGTTTTTTCTCCCTTTTTTCATTTCTGCTAACTGGGAAGACATTAAAGAACCAAAAGAACTCTCTGACTCTTCCTCTCTTTTTTTCCATTGACCTTTAGTTAAAAACTTAGTTATGGGATTGTTAGCCTGCAACACTGTATCTTGGGTTTGCTGAAATGAGTTAATAATTTCTTGGTATTCACCTTGATTATCAATTTCCTTTAACAAAGTAATATCCTCTCCAACACCCACTACAAGAATTCGTTCTCCCACCTTCACGAGTTGAACAGAGCGATTTCCACCTAAAGGCGTACCACCCAAGTTATGTATTAGTTTCGTCTGTTGGAAAGCTCGACTCCTTTGATTAATAAATCGTAACAACAAATAAATTAAACCCACGACAAAAATAAGAGCGAAAATCATCTTAATAAAATCCCACACTGAAACACCAGGTCCTGCAACGATCTCATTATCTACAGGTGTAGGGTCAGAATCGATTAAATCCTCTTTGCAGCCCTCAGCATTAGGATTTAGAAAGCAATCATCAACAGTGGGGTTTACGTAAGCTTGCGGGTGAGGTGTTCCCCACCCGATGAAGCTCGCTATTAATATGGCAATAACAATCCTATGAATGTATTTTATAGTCAACACAAATGCACCTTCTTGTTGCTCAATTATGCGAGAGTTTTACCAATCGCTTCTAAAACACGATCTGCTTGAAACGGTTTAACAATAAAATCTTTTGCCCCAGCTTGAATGGCATCTATTACCATTGCTTGTTGTCCCATTGCAGAACACATAATGACACGGGCACTACTATCAATTCCTTTTATTTCCTTTAAAGCTGTGATACCGTCCATTTCTGGCATTGTAATATCCATTGTGACTAAGTCTGGTTTAAACTCTTTATACTTTTCAACGGCTTGTGCCCCGTCTGCTGCCTCTGCCACAACATCATAGCCATTCTTCACTAGTATGTCCTTGATCATCATTCTCATAAATGCTGCATCATCGACGATTAATATTTTGTTTGCCATTTGTATTACCCCCAAAGAATTCTCATTTTAATTTTTTTAGACGATCGCTTTGACTAACAATGTCTGTAATTCTAACGCCAAAGTTCTCATCAATTACAACCACTTCACCTCTAGCGATGAGGCGGCTATTCACCAATATATCCACAGGTTCACCCGCTAATTTATCTAGTTCTATAATCGATCCCGAAGATAATTCTAATATATCTTTTACCGATCGATTAGTTCTACCAAGCTCAACTGTCACCTGTAGAGGAATATCAAGCAGCATATTTAAATTTTGCGCTTCATGCTCTTGTAATTGCGGTGTTCCAAAGGATGTAAAGGCAGCAGGTTGAACCTGAACGCTTTCTCCGTTCCCCAATCCTCCAAAATGTTGAGGAGCGTGAGGTTTTCCCAATGGCTGTGTTTGTGGTGTCGGTGTTATTGTCCCCATTGGTTCTAGCGATGCTGGAACTTGCTGTTGAGCCGCTCGAATTTTCGCAGTTTTTGGCGGATTCTCTTCTATTGTATCGGATTTTGTCTCGTTTGTATTGCCCTGGTTTAATAATTCATCTACTAAACTTTTCGCAAAGGTAAGTGGAACCAGTTGCATAATATTTGAATCAATCAAAGACCCAATTTTTAGTGAGAAAGAAATTTTAACGAGCATATCCTGGTTAGGTATATTTTCGGAACCTTCTCCTCCCGGCAAGTACATCAAATCAATGGTCGGAGGTGATATGTCGATTTTTTTCGTAAATACGGTCGACATTGAGGTAGCAGCAGATCCCATCATTTGATTCATTGCTTCTTGAACAGCACTTAATTGAATCTCACCGAGATCAGACGAAGGATTTAATCCATCCCCACCTAACATTAAATCGGCAATAATCGCTGCGTCAGATTGTTTAATGACGAGTAAATTCGCTCCTATAAATCCTTCCGTATAATGCACTTGGATGGCCACATAGGGTTGTGGAAACTCATCTTGTAGATTCGCCTGTTCAATCACCGTTACTGTGGGCGTTGTGATTTCTACTTTTTGGTTTAGCAAGGTTGAGAGCGCTGTTGCTGAGCTTCCAAATGAGATATTCCCTATTTCACCTAAGGTATCTTGTTCGAAGCTAGATAAGTATTCTTCGACCTTTATATTCGGTTTACTTTCTGCTTCATCTGCTGTTCCGCGAAGAAGAGCATCAATTTCGTCTTGTGAGAGCATATCACTCATCATCATCGTCTCCCTTCTTCAAAGAATCAAGAACTTGTACAGCTAATTTTTTGCTTACTTTACCAGGTTGGGCTGTGAATTTAGGGACATCCCCGACTTTTACTACCAGTGGTGAATCAATCTTTTGATTAAGCTCAATGACATCCCCTTTGTCCAGCATTAGAAAGTCTTCAATTGAAATTTGGGAATTCCCCAATTCAGCAACAACCGGCACAAACGCTTTTTTAATGCGTTGTTGTAGAGCTTCCACCTCAATGGGCTCCCGCTCTTTTTTTTCCGTTTGCATCCAATAATGAACCGATAGTTTCGGAATAATCGGTTCCAAAACCACATGAGGGATACATATATTAATCATTCCACTCGTTTCACCAATGATGGTTTCTAGAGATATGACCACAACGGTTTCATTTGGAGATACCATTTGTAAGAATTGAGGATTGACTTCAAAATCCGATAATAAAGGATCAATATTAGCAATAGTCGACCAAGCTTCTCGAAGGTTTTCGAATGCTCGGTCAAACAAGTTAGACATAATTTTTGTTTCAATTTCAGTCAAATTATCTACCTTATTCACACTTGACCCTTTTCCACCCATGACCCTGTCCATCATGGCATAGGCGATATGTGGGTTAACCTCAAATAGTATCCTCCCTTCTAGAGGAGGGACTTCAAATACATTTAATATCGTCATCTTCGGTATGGATCGGATAAATTCTTCATATGGAATTTGATCCGCTGACGCGACCGTTATCTGAACATATGTCCGTAGTTGCGCAGAAAAATAGGTCGTTAATAGTCGCGAAAAATTTTCGTGAAGGCGCGTTAAACTTCTTATTTGGTCCTTGGAAAAACGAAGAGCTCGTTTAAAATCATATACTCTAACTTTTTTCTCTTCTTCTTCCTTTTTGAAATCATCTGCACTCATTTCACCCGTTGATAGAGCTGATAATAGGGCATCAATCTCATTTTGAGACAACACTTCACTAGACATCCCTCTTCACCTCCTTATGTGTGGTAGAAACAATGATTTACTGAATGATGATGGAGGTGATATAAACCTTTTCAACCTTTCCTTCTTGCATTAATTGATTAAATTTACCTGAAAGCAAATTTTCAATTTTTTGTTTCCCTTTTTTACCACGTATATCTTCTGCGTTTACTTCGGATAATTCTTCAATAATAATATTTCGAATCTGGAAATCACGTTTTTCAATTTCTTCTTTCGCTTTCTTATTTTCAGTCTGAATTTTAAACGAAATGCGCACAAAATCATCACTTAATAAATTAGTAGTCAGTTCAGGTATATCCACAGAAGCCTCTAATATTTCCTCAATGGTCGGTTCCTTTTCTTCCGCTGACCCCTTAGTATTCAACAATAATACGAGCACTATCACTCCAACTAATGTTATGGTGACTAACAATATAAACATAATTCTTACTAATTTATTTTTAGGTTTCATCTTTATCCTTCACCCTCTCAGTCCCAAGGAGGTTCACCCGTTCATAAAATTCAAAAATCTTGTTTACGATATCCTTTTCATTTTCTTTCACAACATATTTTTTCCCGTTCGTTAACGTAATCGTAGTATCCGGTAATATTTCGATTGTTTCAAAGTAGACGGCATTCAACCAAAAAGTTGAACCATTTAAACGCGTGACATGTATCATCCTCTTTACAGAGCTACCAAATTAGCTCTTCCCTCCCTTGCCTTAACGTTTCAAGTTTACGAGCTCTTGTAAAATTTCATCTGAAGTTGTGATGATTCGTGTATTGGCTTGAAAACCACGTTGAGCTACAATCATTTCTGTAAATTCTTCGGAAAGATCGACGTTAGACATTTCAAGAGCTCCAGACTGTAAACTTCCTCTTCCTTCTGCAGCTATTCCATAATTCGGAAGTCCTGAGTTATTTGAGGCTTGATACATATTATTTCCCATTTTTTGCAATCCAGCTGCATTCGAAAACGTAGCGACAACAAGCTGATTCAATACACGAACTTCACCATTTGAGAAGATACCATTCACTTCACCAGAAGATCCGATATTAAAACTCTCAAGATATCCTTCAGAATTTCCATCGATTGTATTCACATTTGCCGAAGATGTCGAATCGAACTGGGTCAACTGACTGAAATCAAGGTCAATGCTTTGTGGAGTCGCCGCATTATTACTAAGATTCATAGCGAGTGACAAATTTCCACTCGTATAGAGTCCTTTATTCGAAAAAGAAATGGTTCCTGCATTTCCTGCCGTTAAGGTTACTGAAGGGTTCGCTGATGCAACGGTATACCCCCATGAATTATTGCCATTATTAGTTAAGGTCAGCTTTAAGTCAATATCTTGTCCAAGTGAATCTTTCACTTTATAATCAATGACGACAGGATTAGTAGAATCGGATGCTTTTAAGTTTCCATTAAATGAAGCATTTGATGTCGAGGCAGGTTCCATCGTAGTATCCGTATCTATGACTATATCTGTCATTGCACTACGATTGACGTTCCCGTTTGCATCCGCTTCATATCCTTGCACTAAACTTCCACTACCTGTAACGAGACTACCATTAGAGTCTAAGTAAAAATTCCCAGCCCGAGTATAGCTTTCTCCATTACCCACTCGAGTGACAAATAGTCCATCTCCAGAAATAGCCACATCGAGGGTTCTTCCTGTTGTTTGAAGGCTTCCTTGCGTATCAATGATATCAATACTCGCTAAGGTCCCTCCAAGTCCGATCTGTTTGGCATTTTGTCCTCCCTTATTTTCCGTTGCACTACTTGCACCTGATACTGTTTGATTCATTAAATCCTGAAATGTCACGCGTCCTTTTTTAAATCCATATGTGTTCACGTTTGAAATATTATTACCGATAACATCCAGTTTAGTTTGAAAATTTTTCATCCCACTAATTCCAGAGTACATTGAACGAATCATTTTATTTTCCCCTTTCGACTTAAGCTGCTTCTGTCAATCCGCAGCCACCGGCTTCCAATTATGGTCCAGCCAATACTAATTATTGATTTAATACAATCGCGCCATCGATATTTGTGAAAATTTGAGCAGTTGCTTCTTGACGACTCATAGCGGTAATAACCGTTTCATTTTTAGCACTAACCACTAAAGCAGCATTTTGTAAAATCACGAGAGATTCATTTACGCCCTTTGATTTAGCTAACGCCACTTTATCTTCAATGTCTTTCCACTCTGACGAAGAAATCTGAATATCTCGCCTTTCCAAACGTTGATTGGCATGCTTACTAAGCGTAAGTGATGTTTTAGGCTGAATAGCCGCCTGTAGATGATCTGAAAATGGAATTTCTACTTTTGTAGATAAAATGTTTTTAGTCGAATGATGTCTGAGAGCTGGCTGCGTTGACTGTGTATGTAAATATCGCTTGTCCAAGCCGACACCCCTTTATTCAATTTTTGTTAATTGACTTACTTCAATCTTTTTATTATCCGGAAAGTGAATCCAAATCTTTCCTTCTTTATTTGATACCGATAACACAGATCCTTCTCGTTCAACTCCTGAGACATCTGTCCAAGAAACCTTTTTTCCGATTAAATGGCTAGCTTCGACTAAAGAGTTTTCAGTTGAACCTGAAAAAACTTCACTAATATTCGCCGGAGTTAGCTTCGTTCCGTCCTCTAACGTGAATTCAACAGAATCTCCATGAAACTTTATGCCCATCACCTTCCCACTTCCTTCCAAAACAGAAATAGAATCAGAGTCAATAGCTTCATCCACCTTATGCCAAGCGACTGTTTTTCCTACAAATTGGTTATACGAGATTAATTGATTTTGTTTTTGTACATCTACAAAACTATCCATCGATTTCCCCATATTTTGCATCTGTTCTAGTGATGAGAAGGTTGCCATTTGAGCAATAAAATCTTTATCTTGCATAGGATTCATTGGATCCTGATTTTGAAGCTGAGACATTAAAATTTTTAAAAAATCGTCTTTTCCAAGGATACTCCCATTCGTTTCTCGTTGCTTTGCTTGATAAGAGGAGAGGAGAAGATTTGAGTCGATTGCCTTTGTCATGATCATCACCTAAATTTCTAGATTTAATAAAAAGTCTTTAAAACTCTCAAATGTTGATTCATCTTTTGAAGGTTCTTCATGATTCGATTGCTCTTTCTGTTGCTGTTGTTGCTTTGCATGTCCATGTTCCTTTTTAACTTCATCACCTAGCATCTGCTGTACCTCGATTTTTTCGACAGAAAGGTTTTGTTGTTGAAATGACTGCTTTAGGGCGTGTAATTGCGAATCGATTAGGTCTCTTGCCGCTCCACTAGAAGTTAAAATACGAGCGGTGATCATACCGTCCTTTTGCAATAATTCAATGCGTAAACTTCCCAGTTCTTCTGGATAAAGCTTTATTAGTAATTTATTCATATTGGGCATTTTTCCAAACTGGGCACGCGAGAGTATTGATGAGAACTCTTTCACAAATGTTTCATAGGTCGGGCCTGCATCCACATTTTTTAAATGTAGCGAGAAGGATTCCAGTTTAGACAGTGATGCAGGAAGGAAGATACTTGGTAAAGACAAGGCTTTTTCTTGTACTAGAGGCCTTGAATCCGGTGTACTCACTTCATCTGCTGTAGGTAAAGTTCTCAAAGATTGAAAAACTTGTTGCAGCAATTTTTCTGAGGGCTGACTCTTCACTACTTCTGCCTCAATTTTCATTGTAAGTTGTTCATACTCTTGTTTAAATCCCTTTAAGTTAAGAAGTGGGCGATGGTTTTCACTTTGTTTTTCCACCAAATGAATCATGACTTTCATAACTTGAATAGGAACTTCTAAGCGTTCACTCTTAGCCGCTGACCATTTTTCAATCGGCTGTTCATTCAAAATTTGTACTAGATATTGAAGTTGTTCTTCCGCTGAAAGCTCCGACATCTCTTCACTAATTGAAAAGGTCTGAAAGACGTCTTGAATAGCTTGCATTAGCTCATCGATAGAGATATCAAGTATAGTAGAAATCTCCTCAATATCCGGATACTCCGTTTTTGACTCGTTTACGTGGCTTGAAACCTCAATTTCTTCTTTTAGGAGTTGAAGAATCGCGTCTAACTCAGAGTTATTATTTGATTCTATTTCTGTATCGACTTCTGTTGTTGCTATGGTGATAAAGGATAAGAAAGAAGAATCAGTCATGAGTTCCTTAGTTGGAGAATCCCCGTTTTTAAACTGCAGTGATTGAACCAAAGATTGAGTTGTACCGAGCTTCATTTTATTCACCCCCTTTCAATCACTAGTACGTTAAGAATCTGTTTGGACAGATAGTTTTTCTGTAAACTTTGCAGCTTCATCTGGTGGTAATTTCTCCAAAATCTTAGCAAGATTTTCTGGTTTTATGTTGGATAAAATTTTAACGGCTTCCTCATCATTCATTTTACTTAGTATACCCGCCGCGCTTTTAGCTGCCATCGTTTCAAAAGTGCTGATAATTTCTTTAAAGGCTCGTTTATTTTCACTCTGAATTTGCTTTAGCTCCTCAATTTGCTGTTGAAGCTGCTCATTAGAGAGAGTGGCATTTTCGAGTTTTTCTTCCTGTCTTGAAACCTCGACTTCTAATTGCGCTATTTTTGCTTCCTTGTTTTGCACCTCAGCATGAAGTGCTGTTGCTAGTTCTTCCGTTTTCTGTTTCGAGTCATCTTCACCAACCATACTCGATATTACGGGAATACGCTCACTCACTTCTTTCGCCTTTTCTATAACATTGATATCCGCTGCTGTAGCTACCACAAGGGCGACAACAATAGCAAAAAGAATTGGAAAGATGACAACTAACAACACCCATTGAAAAAGGCCATATGGTTTTCCTTGCTTATCTAGATCACTCTTTCCCATGAAATCACCTAATTTCGCGGTTCACGAATTTCATCACCGATAATTCGTCTAGCATTTTATTTTCTTCCTTTTGCTGCTCTAGCTTATAGGCACTCGCATCATTTTCTTTTATTTTCTCAAACTGTTTAACTTCCATATTTTTTTCGGAAAATTTTTGTTCTAACCATTTCATTTTATTGCGTGCTTTCATGACTTGATCCTGATAATATGAGATGGTTTTATCCATATTCATAATAAAGGTCTGAAAGTGTCTGATTTCTTGTACAGCGAATCCCTTTACAAGCTGGTCAGCCTGATAGGTCTCTAAATCTTCTTTCTTTTTTAAGGTTTCATAGAGTTTTTCGGCCGCTTTCTCAAAAGAATGAATACTATTTTGATAATTGTAATAAACTTCCTCTTTTTCCTGCTCTTTAATTGAAAGGATCTTATCAAATTTAAACTGAAAAATGGTCATAAATTGTCACCCTTTTCGGCTAAGTGAATCAAGGAAAGGATACTCTCTTCCATTGAAATTTTTTCATGTGTTCCCTGCTTCAAGAACGTTAAAATTTTCGGATAAAATGCGATCGCTTCATCTATATCTTTGGAGGTTCCTCGTTTATATGCACCGATGCTGATTAAGTCCTCCGAATGATGATACGTACTCAATAAATCACGAATTCGACTTGCACCATCTGAATGGAGGGGCTCGGCTAAGTGATTCATTAATCGACTGACACTTTTCAGCACATTGATTGCGGGAAACTGACCTTTATTGGCTATGTTACGATCCAAGACGATATGACCATCTAAAATTCCACGTACGGTATCTGCGATTGGTTCATTCATATCATCTCCGTCAACAAGCACCGTATAAAACGCTGTAATACTTCCATGCTCATTTGTCCCCGTCCGTTCTAATAACTTAGGTAATATCGCAAAAACTGACGGAGTATAACCTTTTGTAGCTGGAGGTTCACCAGCAGCAAGACCTATTTCCCTTTGAGCCATAGCCACACGGGTTACAGAGTCCATCATGAGCATGACATTAAGTCCTTTATCTCGGAAATATTCAGCGACAGCCGTGGCCGTAAAAGCTCCTTTAATCCTCATCAACGCAGGCTGATCAGAAGTTGCTGCAATCACAATGGACTTTTTTAGCCCTTCTTCCCCTAAATCTCTTTCAATGAATTCACGGACTTCTCTACCACGTTCCCCGATCAAAGCTATTACATTTAAGTCCGCATTTGTATTTCTGGCAATCATGCCAAGTAAGGTGCTTTTCCCTACCCCACTACCAGCAAAAATGCCCACCCTTTGCCCCTTACCAACTGTTAACATTGAATCAATGGTTCGAACTCCTACCTCCATTTTCTCATCAATCGGGGGTCGACTTAACGGATTGGGCGGGAAACGATCTGTCGCCGTCGTCGTTAGGCCCTTTGGTAATTGATTTTCTGTCATTGGTTGCCCTAACGAGTCAAGTACTTGACCAATTAAAGGCATGCCTACTTTAATTTCGAGCGGATTTCCTGTCGCTTCGACTAGGGATCCAGATGATATGTCACTTACATTCGAATAGGGCATCAAAAGCACAGAGTCCTCATTAAATCCGACCACTTCCGCCATGATTTTGTTGGCTGGACGAAGCGCTTTTCCTTTGAGATGAATAAAACACACTTCGCCAATTGCACTTTCAGGACCTTGCGACTCAATCATTAAGCCGATCACTCGTTTAACTTTACCAAAGCGTTTATACGTATCTTGCGCTTCGATTTCTTCTACAAGATGCTCTAATTTCATCATGAGCCCCCTTCAAGTAGCTCAACAAGTTTAGCTTGCAATTGTTGCAACTGGCTGTCGACACTAACGATGATTCTACCCTGATTGGAATCAATGTAGCATTCAGTTTCTGTCAAATCTTCATTTGGATACAAATAATACAAGGTATTGGGAGGAATCAATTTACGGATTTCTTCACTGTACCCCATTAAGAGCGCATGATTAGTTGGATGAACATGAATTTGAATTTCCTTCATCTCTATAGCTTCTTTTATGCCCCGTTTCACAATAGAAAGAAAAGCCTCTGGTTCTTCTTTTAGGGTTTTACCTAAAATTTTCTCAGCACTTTTCATACCTAAAGTTAAAATTAATTTTTCAGCTACTTGAATCTGACGAAGGTATTCTTCCTTTGACGATTCAATTATTGATTGAGCTTCCTGGATGAGTTCTGTGTGTTTTTGAACGCTCTCTACATACCCTTGTTGAAAACCTGCTTCATACCCTTTAGTCCGTGCTTCTTCGAGGGTAGCTTGTTTAAATTGCTGAAACTCCTGCTTTTCAATTTCTATCTCTTCACTAAGTGAAATCCTTTGCATATTCGCTTCTTCTACTATCCGGTGAGCTTCTTGATTTGCTTCTTTCAAAACGTCTACATGTCGGTTTTCTAGTTCTGGCTGAGCTTTATCCTCTTCCTGTGAGAAGAAGGAAGGAAGGACTTTCAGACCGATTTCTCTTGTTGTTTCGGGAGTGGGAGATGTTTGTCGAGATTTAAAAATTCTAGACAATGATATCATCTCCTCCACCGCGAGCAATAATGATTTCTCCAGAATCTTCCAGTCGTCGGATCGTGCCGACAATTCGGGACTGAGCATCTTCAACATCTCGAAGTCGAACTGGACCCATGAGCTCCATCTCCTCTTTAAAGCTATCAACCATCCGCTTAGAAAGATTTTTATAGACTACCTCTTTAACTTCTTCACTTGAAACTTTTAGTGAAAGAAGTAAATCTTCATTTTCACAATCTCGGATGACTCGCTGAATGGCTCGGTTATCCAAGGTAACTATATCTTCAAAAACAAACATTCTCTTTTTAATTTCTTCTGCCAATTCAGGGTCCTGAATTTCTAAAGCATCTAAAATGGTTTTTTCAGTACTTCGGTCGACACCATTGAGGACTTCAACAACCGTCTCAACGCCACCTGTTTGGGTATAGTCTTGAGTAACAGTTGCAGAAAGCTTCCTTTCAAGAATCGCTTCGACTTCGCTAATAACCTCAGGGGACGTACTATCCATAAGGGCAATCCTTCTTGCAATATCCGCTTGAACCTCTTGCGGCAATTCTGATAAGATTTGACCCGCTTGTTGGGGGTCTAAATAGGACAGAATTAGCGCAATAGTTTGAGGATGTTCATTTTGAATAAAGTTTAATATTTGAGCTGAGTCTGCTTTTCTAGCAAAATCAAAAGGTTTCACTTGTAATGATGAGGTCAATCGATTGATGATGCTCGTTGCCTGTTCCGGACCAAGGGCTTTTTCTAGTATCGTTTTTGCATATCCAATTCCACCTTGACTGATAAAATCTTGCGCCAGAGCAATACTATGAAACTCTTCTAATATATCTTGCTTTGCGGCTGACTCAACCTTTTTCACACCAGATATTTCAAGTGTTAATTTTTCAATTTCTTCTTCAGACAAGTGCTTATAAATAGATGAAGCAACATCTGGACCTAATGATATGAGGAGAACAGCAGCTTTTTGCTTTCCCGTTAGTGGTTTTTCTCTACTCATGCTCTCTCCTCCTAATCTTCAGCTAACCAAGTTCGTAACAACTTAGCAAATTCTTCAGGTTTATCTTTGGCCATTTTTTCAAGTTGCTTTCTTCTCAGTGATCCTTCCGTTTCTTGGCTATTGTTCACATCAGGAAGGGTAACGGCTTCTGGTTCACTTTCTAAAACAACTTCTTTATTCTTGCGAGAACGAAGCATCATGATAATCAATAAAATAATAACAACAAACAAAATGCCGCCAATTACATAAATCCACCAAGGAATTGACGAAATTTTCGCTTCGGCAAACTCCATTTTCCCGTTAAAACGCTGAACAGAAACGATAATTTTATCTTGAATCGCTTCATCTGAGATATCTGTTCCCACATTTTTATCAATAGATGTACGAACAATGGTTGAGAGGATTTTACTTATATCATTTTTGCTCTCTTCAGAGAGTGAATTTAAATCATCAGGATTTGGCGGTTCTACCATCACTTGAATTCCCAAATCTCTGATTTTGTATGGGCTCTCAACGATTTCTTTGCGGATACGATTTACTTCGTTATTAATTGTTTCTTCTACACGTTCATAGTCTCCGTTCCCGGAAGTTCCTTCAATGTAAGAACTACCAAGTGAATCGGCAGGATCTTCAGCGGCTGGTACCCCAATAGCTCCGTCTCCATTTCCTGTATACGTCTCTGATATCCTTTGTGCGCTAAGCGCAATTCCTTCATTATTTTCTTCATCAACTGGGACAACAAGATCTTCTTTCCGATTCTCCTGCTTAAAATCAACATCTGCAGTTACTGACACGACAACCTTATCAAACCCAATTAATGTGCCAAGCATATTTTGTACTTGCCTCTGAAGGTCTCGTTCAATTTTTTGTTTGATGTCCATTTGTTCAGTGAAACTTCCTGCAATGGATTTTTTTTTGAAATTATTTAGTTCAAAGTACTCAAAAAATTGGTTCATAATGACGATATTATCTGTAGGAAGGTTTGGCACACTTTTCGAGACTAAGTGATACAAAGCTGCGATCTGTTTTTCTTCAAAAATTTGTCCCGGAAGCGTGTTTAAAACGATGGAGGCTGATGCGTCTTTTCCTGTGTCAGCAACGAAAATCCCTGCTTCTGGTAAAGTAATCATTACTTTTGCATCTTGAACTCCATCAATTCCTTTCATTAATTCAGCTAATTCCGTTTGCATAGCATCTAATTTAAGTACATTAAATTCATTGTCCGTCATCCCAAAACCTGCATTTTGACTAAAAAATGAATAATCAATGCTTCCAGATTTAGGAATTCCATCAGCTGCCAATTCTACCTTTAGCGTATCCACCATCTCTCTTGGAACCATAATGGTAGTACCACCGTCGGATATTTGCGAATTGATACCTCTTGAATCCAAACTCTCTTTAATTGTGCCGGTTTCAGAAGGCGTTAAGTTTTTATATAATGGTTCAAGTGTTGTTTGAGTTGCGAAAAAACTTGTTAAAAATATGGCTAGAATGGAAACACCAACGGCGATACCCATAATTAATTTTTGCTTCTTTGACTTGGAACCCCAAAATGCCATACTTTTGTCTTTAAGCTTCAATAATGTTTCATTCATTTAGTACCCCCTCGGCTATTCCGTCATCGATTGGCAGAAAGTAACCTCAGCCTCTACATCTGCATCCTCATTACTTCTTGATAGGCTTCTACGACCTTATTTCGGAGTTCTACTGTCGTTTGCAAAGAGATACTTGCCTTCTGTGCAGATATCATTACTTGATGCAAATCCACATCTTCCCCTTTGACAAGCTTTTCCGTCATTACATGAGACTGATGCTCTACTTTGCTCACTTCATTTAATGACTGTTTTAAAAAAGTTGCAAAATTTTGTTGCGATTGATAGGGACTTGTTTTCACTTCTTTTTCGGTTGACGGACTAAAAAGTGATTGGCTTACCGAATGTATTTGATTGAAGGACATGATGATTCTCCTTATCTACCAATTTCTAAAGATTTCATTAACAGTGATTTATTAGCATTAAAAACAGTTACGTTTGCTTCATACGAGCGAGTGGCAGAAATGAGGTCTGTCATTTCTCTCAATGGATCTACATTAGGCATACTAATGTAGCCATCTTTATCCGCATCAGGATGCGTCGGGTCATACACTACTTTAAAGGGAGTTTCGTTATCTTCTTTTATACGAGCAACATTGACACCACCGCTCGTTCCTTTTCTATTTTGAGCTGTCTCTAAAAACGATGAAAAACGAGCTGCATTTTCTTGTAGCACTACCGATTTCCTGGTATACGGTTGCCATTTTCCGTCGACTAACTTCCCCCTAGTGGTGTCCACATTCGCCATATTAGAAGAAATCACATCCATCCTTAATCTTTGTGCTGTTAAAGCAGAGGCTGTAGAATTCATTGAATTAAAAATAGACATGATTATCTCCCTCCTCTTATGACGGTTTGCATATTTTTAAATTGATGATTCAATTGTTCAGTTAACGAGTGGAAATACAATTGGTTTGTAGCTAGATCTGCCATTTCTTTATCCATATCTACTCCGTTACCATTATGGTTATATTGAACTGAGCTTTTTTTGGCAAAAGTTGATTGACCGGTTGAATAACCCTCAATTGGAATATGACGTGTGTGAGTTCTTTCCTCGTTAAATGATCGTTTCATCGATTGATTTAATTGATCTTTAAATTTTACTTCTGTCGATTGGTAGTTTGGTGTATCAACGTTAGCTATATTTTGAGCGATGGCTTTTTGTTTTAAGGAGGAATAGTTTAATCCCTGTTCGATTACATTAAAAGTATTGGAAAATAACTTCAAAATTTTCACTTCTTTCCAAAAAAATGACAAAATCATTGTAAATTTGACAAAATAATTCAAAACCCTCTAACTATTGTAATGTTATTACAATTGACTGTCCATGACTAAACTGTTAATTCCTCTATGAATATTCGCCTATTTTATCTATCTGTAATTAATGTCACAGTTTATCAATTCGACATCTTCAGACAAACACCCACTTTTACAGATTATCACAGCTGCTAACTACATATAAAGACATAATCCATACTTTATTGATAATTCTCGACTTTTTTTCTATATATTTTTTATCGGTTCCCCGTAATTTCATTGTATCACTCTACTTTTTATCATCAATGGTATTTTTTTGGAAATGTATTCTACGATAACTCTTTTCTTATTCCCCAAATTTTTGCTGGCTTTATGGTTATTACATGGCTACTTCTTTCTTACTTCCCTTTCCCAGGCACATCATCTCCCTCGCCTTAACTAAAGTCTCAAAAGAGTTATCACCTGTAATTTCCAAGTTCATTCAATTAAAAACAAGAAAAAAAGGAGATGCACGGAGCATCTCCTTTTAAACTAAACGAGATTTAGTTCGTTTTTAGTTTATCTAGTTCGATTAAGAATTTGTTATTTAAGACTTTGATATAGGTTCCTTTCATTCCTAAAGAACGAGATTCAATAACCCCTGCACTCTCAAGTTTTCGAAGGGCATTAACAATCACTGATCGGGTAATTCCTACTCGGTCTGCAATTTTAGAGGCTACAAGTAATCCTTCATGTCCATTCAATTCTTCAAAAATATGTTCGATTGCTTCTAGCTCACTATAAGATAAAGAAGAAATCGCCATTTGCACGACTGCTTTACTTCTAGCTTCTACTTCGATTTCTTCCCCTTTTTCCCTTAAAATCTCCATTCCAACTACTGTCGCACCGTATTCACCCAGAATTAAATCGTCATCTTCAAAACTCGCTTCTAAACGGGCCAATATTAAGGTACCGAGACGATCTCCCCCACCAATAATTGGTACAATCGTCGTCAATCCATTTTTAAACAAATCTTTATTTTCAACTGGAAAGGCTGTGTATTCACTCTCGACATTAAGGTTAGGTGATGTCTCAGAAATATTGAATAAATTTTTTGTGTACGCTTCAGGAAATTGACGATCCTCTAACATTTGCTTCATACGCTCATTTTCAATGAGTTGATTTACAGCAAATCCTAATAACTTTCCTCTTCTGCTCACTACGAAAACATTCGCTTCAATGACGGTAGATAATGTTTCAGACATTTCTTTAAAATTCACCGGTTTTCCAGCTGAGTTCTGTAGCATTGAGTTAATTTTTCGTGTCTTACTTAATAAATTCATGATTCTTGTCCTCCTAGAACGATCTAAAATCCTATTTTATCTGTATTTTATACCCTGTATCATTTCCTGTAAACAACTAGAGAATAAACTCACTCAAATCCTTATTTTTAGAAATTTTGCCAAGCTTGGAATCCACATATTTAGAAGTGATTTCCACTTTTTCCATCGTTATTTCAGGCGCTTCGAACGAAAGATCCTCAAGAAGTTTTTCCATAATCGTATGTAATCTTCTTGCCCCTATATTATCTGTATTTTGATTCACATCAAAAGCAATTTCAGCCATTCTACGAATAGCTTCGTCAGAAAATTCAATTTGTATACCTTCCGTTTCAATTAATGCAATATATTGTTTAACTATTGCGTTATCAGGCTCAACAAGAATGCGAACAAAATCTTCAACAGAAAGCTTTTGTAACTCAACCCGAATTGGGAATCGTCCTTGAAGTTCAGGGATTAAATCAGACGGTTTTGCAATATGAAAAGCACCTGCGGCAATAAATAATACATGATCGGTTTTTACAGAGCCGTACTTGGTAACGACGGTTGACCCTTCAACGATTGGTAAAATATCGCGCTGAACACCTTCTCTAGAGACCTCGGCTGACGATTGGGAGGAGCTTTTGCTCGCAATTTTATCGATTTCATCAATAAAAATAATCCCAGTCTGCTCTGTTCGTCTGACTCCTTCTGACGTAACCTCATCCATATCGATCAACTTCTGGGCTTCTTCACTGGTTAACACTTTGCGTGCATCTTTCACTTTTAATTTGCGCTTTTTTTTCTTTTTAGGCATGAAGTTACTAAATGCATCCTGCATATTCATTCCCATTTGTTCCATACCAGATCCTTGGAGCATATCAAACATAGATGCTTGTTGTTCCTCGACTTCAACCGTAATCCATTCTTCTTCTAATTCTTCATTAAACAGCTTAGCTTCCACTGTTTTTCTGCGTTCATAGACCGTTGATTCTTCTTTGGTTTCTTCTGAAGAGTCTTGATCAGGTTGATTGCCACCAAATAGCATTTCAAAAGGGTTTTTGATGTTCGTGCTCTTTTTAGCTGACGGGACTATTAATTCCAGTAACCGCTTATTGGCATTTTCCTCAGCTCGTTCTTTGACACTTTGCATTTTTTCTTCTTTTACTAATCGAACAGAAGTCTCAACTAAATCTCTCACCATGGACTCAACGTCTCGGCCTACATAGCCCACTTCAGTAAATTTCGTCGCCTCTACTTTAATGAAAGGGGCACTCACAAGCTTGGCCATTCTTCTGGCAATCTCCGTTTTACCTACCCCAGTTGGACCAATCATTAAAATATTTTTGGGATGAATTTCTTCTTGAAGTTTTTCGTCAAGACGACTTCTTCTGTAGCGATTACGTAAAGCAACCGCAACGGATTTCTTCGCTTCATTTTGACCAACAATATACTGATCTAAACGGTCCACAATCTGACGGGGAGTTAAGTTCATTTCATTCTTCATTCCACTCACTCCTTAAATTATAGTTCTTCTACAATAATATTATGATTCGTATACACACAAATATCGGCCGCCACGCCAAGGGCTGCTTCGGCAATTTCCTTCGCTGAAAGATGATCACTTGCGTGTTGTTTTAATGCTCGACCTGCAGAGAGAGCATAATTTCCTCCAGAGCCAATTGCTAATATGCCATCATCTGGTTCGATGACTTCACCCGTACCGGATATGAGCAGTAAATGCGTTTCATTCATGACAATCAGCATCGCTTCTAGCTGACGGAGCATTTTGTCGCTTCTCCACTGCTTGGCAAGCTCTACTGCTGCTCGTTGAATATTACCGTTAAATTCTTCTAATTTCCCTTCAAACATTTCAAATAACGTAAATGCATCTGCGACAGAACCAGCAAAGCCAGCCACTACTTTTCCATTAAACAGTTTTCGAACTTTTTTAGCTGTATGTTTCATCACGACTGCATTTCCAAAGGTTACTTGACCATCACCAGACATGGCGTTTTGCCCTTTGTGTTGAACAGCAAAGATGGTCGTTGAATGAAATTGTTCCAACCGAATTCCTCCTCTTCATGTTTTCTACGCTCGGGGATGATGGGCTAAATACGTTTTTCGTAAATGCTCTTTGGTCACATGTGTGTACACTTGAGTAGATGAAAGATGAGCATGACCTAATAACTCTTGTACCGACCGTAAATCAGCCCCATTATTTAATAAATGAGTTGCAAATGTATGACGGAGCATATGTGGATGCATTTTGCCATTCACAGTTGCTTTTGAAACAAGTTTTGTAAGAATATGCCGGATTCCCCCTGTTGTTAACGGATTCCCACGAAAATTAACAAACAAAAAGGAATGCTCTTGATTTTTCATCAAGGTCGGACGGGCATTATGTATATAGATTTCTATAGCATCTCCCGCAAAACTACCGAAGGGAACATACCGCTCCTTTTTTCCTTTCCCTTTGACTAGAAGGGTTGAACTTGAAAAGTCAAAATCTCGAAGTTGAATGCTTACACATTCACTTACCCTAATTCCTGTTGCATATAATAACTCAAACAGGGCTAAATTTCGCCGTTGTAATGGTGATTCCCCTTGGCAGATATCTATCAATTTCTCCATGTCTTCTTCGTAAAAAAAATGTGGTAATTTTTTCTCTCCCTTTGGGTGGTGAACTAGGGAGAAAGGGTTGTCTGTTATTACTTTTTCCCTCATAAAATATTTATAAAAGCTTCTTAAGCACGATATTTTTCTTGCCGCAGTATTACGAGAACATTTTCGTTCATATAGTTCAGTCAAGTATATCCTTGCATTAAAATATTCCACATCTGCAATGGATGCAATATTTTCACGAATCAAGAAGGTAGCAAATTCGTTTAAATCACTCTCATATTGCTGGATGGTGTGAGTAGAATAGTTTCGCTCAATTTTTAAATATTGAATAAATTGAGCGAGCTCTTTTTTAAATGTTTCATCCATTTCTGTTCACCCCGCTAAGGCTTTTAAATATTATCATACAATGTTCGAGGTTGCAATGAATATCACTAATTTTTCAAAAATTTCTGAATTGTTTCTAATGCTCTTTTCGCGTGAGCTTCATTTCTCTCTTGTTTGTTTTTATGTCTCTTTTCTAAATCAGGGAACAGGCCAAAATTAGCATTCATCGGTTGAAAGTTCTTTGAATTTGCTGTCGTAATGTATCTTGCCATACTTCCAATTGCCGTTTCATGAGGAAATTCTACCGGTTTTTCCCCTTTAGCTAATCTGGCAGCATTCAATCCCGCAACGAGACCACTTGCTGCAGACTCTACATATCCCTCTACTCCTGTCATTTGTCCAGCAAAGAATAAGTCTTGACGATTTTTGAATTGATATGTAGATTTTAACATCTTTGGTGAATTGATAAATGTATTTCGGTGCATAACACCATAACGAACAATCTCAGCCTTTTCTAAACCTGGAATTAATCGAATAATCTCTTTTTGTGGTCCCCATTTCAAATGTGTCTGAAAACCGACAATATTATATAAGGTTCCTGCTGCATCGTCCTGACGTAGTTGCACAACGGCATATGGTCTTTTTCCTGTTGAGGGATTTTCTAGACCAACTGGTTTCATTGGGCCAAATAACATCGTCTTCCTTCCACGAGCCGCCATTACTTCAATTGGCATACACCCTTCAAAGAACACTTCTTTTTCGAACTCTTTTAGAGGCACCGTTTCAGCAGCAACGAGGGCATCATGAAAGCGATTGAATTCTTCTTCTGTCATCGGACAATTTAAGTAAGCCGCTTCTCCTTTATCGTAACGTGACTTTAAATACACTTTATCCATATCTATGCTGTCCTTTTCTATAATAGGAGCAGCTGCATCATAAAAGTATAAATGTTCTTCTCCAGTTAAGGTACGTAATTGATTTGACAAAGCTTCACTTGTTAAAGGGCCCGTTGCAATGATGGTAATGCCCTGTGGAATGTCTGTAATTTCTTCTTGACTTACTTCTACATTAGGAAGATTTCTTACTCGCTCTGTTACAAGCTGAGCGAATTCATGTCGATCTACAGCAAGGGCACCACCTGCTGGGACCGCACAATCGTCTGCCGAAGAAATAATCACAGACCCCAATATTCTCATTTCTTCCTTTAAAACACCTACTGCGTTAGTAAGTGTGTTCGCTCTTAACGAATTCGAGCACACAAGTTCTGCGAATTGATCCGTATGATGGGCTGCTGTTTGCTTGACAGGTCTCATTTCGTATAACTTTACATTAATTCCTTGGCGAGCTAATTGCCAAGCAGCTTCACTTCCAGCAAGCCCAGCACCAATTACACTTACATATGTTTCCATGACGAACCCTCCACATGACTATCTGTTTTCATCATCTTCTAGTGTTGCCTTAATTGTAAAGCGTTTAACCTTGAATTCAAGAATACATTATCTTCATTTTACTCGTTCACATTAAATGAAGTCTCTTACTTGTACTCTCTCGATCAGGCATAATTCAATGGTCCATTTATCTTGACCTTGAAACATCTGTATAAATAGGTCGCCTTTCGTCTAGAAGTCCCCGAAAAATTAATAAGGAAAACTTCAAGCAATTTGAGACCATTCCTCACTACTAATAAATAGATGAATCATTTGATCACTAACTTTTATTGTATTCGATGATTTGTGAGGAATATTGTTTTTTCCAACAGGGTTAATTCCGAAAAGAGTTCCTTGTAATGAGAGATTACTCGTGATGGTAGCAAGATTAATAAGGAAAGATAAAAAACAGAAAGAGTGAGCTAGAAGCTCACCCTCACAAACTTATTGTTGTGCATCTTCTTTAAAATCACATTTCGTACATTGAACTTGAATACCTTTTTTGAGTTTTTTCTCAACCAATAAACTATCACATTTCGGGCAAGACCTGTCGATCGGTTTATCCCAAGAAAGAAATTCACAAGTCGGATATTGATCGCATCCATAAAAAATTCGTTTCTTTTTCGACTTCCGTTCAATAATGTTTCCTTTTTCACAATCAGGACATTTGACACCGATTTCCTTAATAATTGCTTTTGTGTTTCGACAATCTGGAAAATTACTACACGCCATAAACTTTCCATATCGACCCATTTTGTAAACCATTGGGTTCCCACAAATTTCACAATCCTCACCAGCAAATTCTGGTTTGATTTCTATCTTTTCCATCTCGGCTTCTGCCTTAGTCAAGTGCTTATGAAAATCATGGTAAAATTCATCAATAATCGCGATCCATTCAATCTTTCCTTCTTCTACATCATCAAGCGATCTTTCCATATTGGCGGTAAATTCAACATTCAATATATCAAGGAAGTATTCTGTCATGATTTCATGGACGATATTGCCTAACTCAGTTGAAACAAATCGTTTATTATCAAGTGTCACATATCCACGTTTTTGAATTGTATCTAGTGTTGGTGCATACGTTGAAGGTCGCCCAATACCCAGTTCTTCTAGAGTTTTAACCAAACGAGCTTCTGTATATCTTGGTGGCGGCTGAGTAAAATGTTGATTTGAATTGATTTCATCCGTGTTTACTTTATCACCATTTTCAAAACTAGGCAACCAATTTTCTTTTTCTTCTTTCTGGTCGTCATTTCCTTCAACATATACCTTCATAAAACCTGGAAATTTAACTTTTGAGCCATTTGCTCGAAATTGAACTTCCCCGTTCATCAAATCTACCGCAAGTGTATCCATAATGGCCGGTGTCATTTGACTTGCTACAAAGCGCTCCCAAATTAATCTATATAATCGTAGCTGGTCTCTTGATAAGAATTCCTTTAACGTTTGTGGTTCTCTCAAAACACTTGTTGGGCGAATGGCTTCATGTGCGTCCTGTGTTTTCCCACTTGACTTTTTTCCTCCACTTGAAGGTTTTGTGTAGTCCTCACCGTATTGAGATAGTACATAGCTTGCTGCCTCGTTTTGAGCGGTTTCTGATGTTCTAGTTGAATCTGTTCTCATATACGTAATCAAACCAACAGTTCCTTGTTTCCCAAGATCAATTCCTTCATACAATTGTTGAGCAAGCATCATCGTTTTTTTCGCTCGGAAGTTTAATTTCCTAGCAGCTTCTTGTTGAAGTGACGAAGTAGTAAACGGCGGAGATGAGTTCCGTTTCCGTTCTTTCTTCGTAACTTTCGTGACTTCAAAAGAATCATGTTCAATCTTAGCAAGAATCTCGTTTACTTGTTCTTCGCTAGATATTTCAACTTTTTTTCCATTCAAACCGTAAAAGGAAGCACTAAAGGATTCTTTGCCACTCTTAAACGAGCCACTAATTGTCCAATATTCTTCTGGCTGAAAAATGTTGATTTCTTTTTCTCGATCAATAATCAACCTTAGTGCGACGGATTGAACTCGACCTGCACTTAAACCCTTTTTCACTTTCTTCCATAATAAAGGACTTATATTGTATCCGACTAAACGGTCTAACACTCTCCTTGCTTGCTGAGCATCAACTAGGTCCATGTCTATGGCTCTTGGGTGTTTAAAGGATTCTTTGATTGCCTCTTTCGTGATTTCATTAAATACAACCCGACAATCACTTGAGATATCTACGTCTAAGCTATGAGCTAAGTGCCATGCAATCGCTTCACCTTCACGATCCGGGTCAGCTGCGAGATAAATTTTTTTGGCTTTTTTTGCTGCAGTTTTTAACTCTTTTAAAACGGGTCCCTTACCACGGATAGTGATATATTTTGGCTGAAAGTTATGTTCCGTGTCCACACCCATCTGACTTTTTGGCAAGTCACGTAGGTGTCCCATTGAGGCACGAACTTTATATTTTTTCCCTAAATATTTCTCAATCGTTTTCGCTTTTGCAGGTGATTCTACAATCACTAAATAATCTGACATTAAAAGTCCTCCTTAGAGGTATATATACTGAATATTCAAGAATAAATGTTATAGACTGTTGAACTCTTTGTCAATATTAGATAATCTGATTGATGACAACGTTTACAACTTACGCACCTAATTTTTCGCTATTCTTGTTCTTCATCCTCAATTAACTTCTGTTGCAAAATGTATAACAGTTTCCTTATAAATGCAACCTTTTTGTTAATATTTCATGTAAAAATACTGTTCTGGATGATTTTTTACTCGATTTCCTCTAAAATATCTCCTGATGATTGGACAAGCTTCGCACCCTGTTGAATCAGCCAATTTGTCCCTTTTGAAAGAGGATGATGTATCGGACCAGGTACCGAAAAAACATCTCTTCCTTCATTTAATGCCATTTCTGCTGTAATTAATGATCCACTTCGTTTTCCTGCCTGAATGACTAAACTCCCCATTGCTATTCCACTAATAATTCGATTACGAGCTGGAAAATGCCATTTTTTTGGTGGTACATTCGGGGGATATTCGCTCACTAATAAATGATGATTTGCTATTGCTTTTGCTAATAAACTATTTTCTTTTGGGTAAATATGTGAAAACCCCCCTCCTAAGATAGCAATTGTATTCCCTTTATTTTGAATACAACATGTATGCGCCATCGTATCGACCCCTTTTGCGAGACCACTTACAATCACCACTTCATTTTTGACTAACGGGGGAAGGAGCTTATTGATGGTTTGTTGGGCATATTGGTCTCCTGCTCTCGCACCAATCACTGCCAAGATTTTTGGGGATGTTAATAGACTTGTGTTCACAATACAAAATAACCCCCATGGCGGTTGATATATATGCTTCAGGGGATTTGGATAACTTTCATCTAGAATGGTCACAATGCTAATTTGTTGTTTTTCGTATTGTTCCATTAGGTCTTGGACAGGGAAATCATGTAGTTGAGAAATCAGCTGTGGTAGGGCTTGGGAGGTAAGTTGAAAGGCTTGTTGAAGAGAAGAACGGGAAGAGGTGTATAGTTTTTCAAGAAGTGGGTCTCTCTTTAAATAGCAGTAGATATTTTTCCACCCGAGTGTTTGGCAATGTAATAAATGTACCAATTTTTGTCTTGTTTCCATAGACTCCTCCTTAAATATAGCAGAAACAGCCCTCCACCGAGAAGGGCTGTTTGATTTGGCTTAGTGAGTTTTACATTGATCGAATAGCTTTTCTTCTTTAAGAACTTTAATTAGCGTTTCACCCATTACAGATGGGGTATCTGCTACTTGAATTCCACATTCATTCATTACTTTAATCTTTTCATCTGCTGTTCCTTTACCGCCAGAGATAATTGCACCAGCATGGCCCATACGCTTTCCTGGAGGTGCCGTACGACCACCAATAAAACCAACAACCGGTTTCGTCATATTTTCTTTTACCCAAAGCGCAGCTTCTTCTTCAGCAGTTCCACCGATTTCACCGATCATGATCACCGCATACGTATCTTCATCATCATTAAACGCTTTTAAAGTGTCAATAAAGTCTGTCCCATTAACTGGGTCTCCGCCGATACCAACTGCTGTTGATTGACCAATTCCTGCTTGAGAGAGTTGATGAACTGCTTCATACGTTAAAGTACCCGAACGAGAAACCACTCCTACATGACCTTTTGTATGAATATATCCTGGCATAATCCCAATTTTACATTCATCTGGAGTGATTACACCAGGGCAGTTCGGTCCAACAAGGCGTGTTTTCTTTCCTTCCATATAACGTTTCACTTTTACCATATCTAAAACAGGAATATGCTCGGTGATACAAATGGCTAAATCTAGCTCTGCATCCACCGCTTCAAGAATGGCATCTGCTGCAAATGGTGCAGGAACATAGATAACGGAAACATTAGCACCAGTTTCTTCCACCGCTTGTGCCACAGTATTAAAGACAGGAACTCCCTCAGCTTCTGTTCCTCCTTTACCAGGAGTAACACCTGCAACGATTTTCGTTCCATATTCTAGCATTTGTTTAGTATGAAATAGGGCTGTTGAACCCGTAATTCCTTGTACAATGACTTTCGTATCTTTATTAATAAATACGCTCATTATGTCCCCCTGCCTTTCTTAACCTACTTGATCTACGATTTTTTGTGCGCCATCAGCCATTGATTCTGCCGCAATAATATTTAAACCCGACTCATTTAGGATTTTTTTCCCAAGGTCTACATTCGTTCCTTCTAAACGAACCACTAAAGGAACATTCAAGTCGATTTGCTTGGCTGCTTCTACAACACCCGTTGCAATAACATCACACTTCATTATTCCACCGAAAATATTTACGAATATTCCTTTTACTTTTTCATCTGAAAGAATGATTTTGAATGCCTCTGTTACCTTTTCAGCCGTCGCACCGCCCCCAACGTCCAGGAAGTTAGCGGGGTCTCCGCCATAATGCTTGATTATATCCATCGTCGCCATCGCAAGCCCAGCTCCGTTAACCATACAGCCAATATTTCCATCAAGCGCAATATAGCTTAAATCATAATTAGACGCTTCGATTTCTTTTGCATCCTCTTCTTCTAAATCACGATACTCTATTACATCTTTTTGGCGGAATAGTGCATTAGCGTCAAAATTCAACTTCGCATCAAGTGCCATCACGTTTCCATCGCCCGTAACGACAAGTGGGTTAATTTCAGCAATTGAACAATCTTTCTCATCATATGCTTTGTAAAGACCCATCATAAATTTAACGGCTTTGTTCACAAGTTCTTTTGGGATATTGATGTTAAAAGCGATTCGGCGAGCTTGGAAGCCCGTTAATCCGACAACGGGATCAATATACTCTTTAAAGATTTTTTCAGGCGTTTTTTCAGCCACTTCTTCAATTTCAGTTCCACCTTCTTCAGATGCCATTAAAACAACACGAGATGTGGCTCTATCTAGTACTAGACCTACATAATATTCTTTTTTAATGTCACAGCCCTCTTCAACAAGTAAACGTTTTACTTCTTTTCCTTCAGGACCCGTTTGATGCGTGACTAAGGTTTTTCCTAAAATTTCTTTTGCATATGTACGAACATCATCTAAGCCTTTTGCCACTTTTACGCCGCCTGCTTTACCGCGACCACCCGCGTGGATTTGTGCTTTGACAACACATACTTCAGTACCAAGTTCTTTAGCTGCTTCAACCGCTTCTTCAACAGTGAAAGCGACTTTTCCATTAGGAACCGCTACCCCATACTCTCTGAGGATTTGTTTACCTTGATATTCATGGATATTCATTTCCCATCCTCCTATCAAACTCTTCAAAAAATAGACTGCGCTTACATTGTATAAAATGTCAGAAACTCTGTCCACCTTAATGATAAAAATATTATATTAATTTAAAAATTCAAACTTTAAAACAACTCAAAAGATTGAATCCGTTTTCATTTTACCTTATAAAATTACTTTTGTAAAAAAATATTTAGGAAGAAGAAATATTCTCTTACTTCCCTTCAATTATTTTTCTTTATTTAATGAATCAAGCTTATAAACAAAAGCAAATACTTCTGCTACAGCTTCGTATAAATCTTCAGGTATTTTATGATTAAGGTCGAGTTGACCGAGTAATTCAACGAGATTTTTATCTTCTTGGATAGGAATATCGAATTCATTTGCCTTTGATAGAATAGTATCCGCTATTAAACCGTTTCCTTTAGCTACGACTTTTGGTGCGTCTCCTGACTGAGGTTCATATTTTAAAGCCACTGCTTTTTTTCGCCGATCGGGATTCATATCTTAATATCGACTCCCTTCGATGTAAATTTAGAAGATTGATAGTTTCGTTCAATGGTAGACTGATTTGCTTCTTGTTCAAAAGCAATGGATGTTAAGGTGTAGCCCTTTTCCCTCATTGATTCTTTTAATATCTTTACAAAAGGAGCAGCCAACTCTTTCAGATGCGTATGTTCATTGAACACTCTAAGAGAAACGATTCGGTTTTGCACATTCATGTCAATAATCATTTCGTTTAACGTTTCCAACTGCAAATGAAACACCACTCGACAAAAATCAGCATCAATAGACCCATCCTTTTTTTGTTTTCCGGTCCATTGTAAGGTGAGATCATGAGAAAGACCAATAAAATCTAATGGAATGCTAAAAATAATGTGCTGCATGCCTTGTAAAGGCTGTGAAAGAAGGTTTTGTCCATTTAATTTATGAAGAATTTCACTAGCAATATTTTTGCTTTCACTCGAGACATCTTCAGTTAAGAGGGCCACTAATAAAGGCTTTAGTAAGTGATTTATTTCTTGCAGATTCTCTCTATTTATCGTCTGCAAAAAATGCTCATAATTAAACCCTAATCTTGAAAATTGATGCTGAATCTGTTGAGTGAGTTGACGAGCAGATAGGGGAATATTGTCATTCGAAACAGTTTTTGCGCCCTGGAGCTGCTCATAAAGAAGAGATAACTTTTCTTTGTTTATGGACAGCAGATTCTGAATTTCTTTTGGTTGTTTCTCCTCAATCAGCTTCATGACCGTCCTTTCAATCTCCCTATTTCCCTCGCTTTTTGGCACCTTTTGAATAGGTAAAAGGTGAATTAAATCACTTTCAGTAGCATTTTCAATATGTTGAACTCCTGCAATCACTAGCTGTTGTAGCCAGTTTTTCTCGTTTGCCGAAGACGGTAAGATGCTTGCTTGCTGAAGTTGTGATACACCCCAACGTTTTTCTTGTATTGGCACTGTTTCTTCTGTAAGAGAATTAAGAAGCCTTTGAAAGGTCTCCAAGGGGTCTATTTCTCTTTTATTAGAAAGAAGCTCTTGTAGCACCTTCTGTAGCTCTCCAGAACCTTGATAGCTTTCATTCAGTGCTAATTGTTGCGCTAATGCTCGAAATAAATTCGAAAAACTCTCATTTTGGACGGCTGTTACGATCGATTTGAATACTGTTTTTGTCATTGGTAAATTCCGTTCCACTATTATTCGAACAGCGGATACCCCATCTTCTTTTGTGGAGAGATCTGAAAACCATTGGCTAACCTCGACCAATTGCTTCTTCGTGAATGGAAGATTTTCTTTTACCAGATTTAACAGAGACATCCGAGTGTCTCTGTCTTTCGTCATAAGTAAAGAATCAATTTCTGAATTCACACTCTCATTTCGCGCACCACTTCTAGACTGTGTTGATTCTTTGGGTTTTAAAACTATTCCTTCTTCTGTTAACGCTACTTGAAATAGTCCTGGACCAAGTGTTAGAGCAGTCTCTAATTTTGCTACAAAGGAAGTAGAATTCATTTGTAGTAACGCTGTTTGATTGGGATAAAGTTTTTTTATTGTCGCAAATAGCAATTGACCGTCTTTCAATTTCAAACTCTCTAGATCTATGCCCTTCGTGAGAGTCGATTGAAGCAGACTGGTCAGTCTCCCGATCTGACTCATCATCCACTCTCCTTTTAAACAAAATTCTTAACAGGGGCAAACGTTCTACGGTGAATTTCACATGGACCTACTTGGTTTATTGCCTGAATATGTTCACTCGTCCCATACCCCATATGACGGCGAAACCCATAAACAGGATACAACTTATCATACTCTTTCATCAGTCGGTCCCTCGTTACTTTTGCTACTATAGACGCTGCCGCAATGGAGACAGATTTCCCATCTCCCTTTATGAGAGAAGTCTGCTTGATAGGTAAGTCTAATTTCATTGCATCGATTAGTAAGTAATCAGGCATTGGCGTTAACTGATGCACAGCTTGTATCATTGCTTTTTTTGTAGCTTCATATATGTTCATTTGATCGATTTCGAGAGCGGAAACTAACCCAATACCAACCGAAATAGCCTGCTTGTGAATTTCCTGGTACAATTCCTCTCTTCTTGATTCACTAAGCTTCTTTGAATCATTGAGTCCTGGAATAAAGCTATTTTCAGGAAGAATTACTGCGCTAGCGACGACAGGTCCAGCGAGCGGACCTCTTCCTACTTCGTCAATCCCAGCAATAAATGTGAACCCTTCAAGTCTTCTTTCCCGTTCATAAACAGACATTTCTACAAATAGATCATTTAGCGTTCGGTGTTTCTTATCTTCACGATACCATTTTGCGACTGCTTGCTGGACACCTTTTCGTTTGTCCTCTTCTAAAGACTTCAAAAGAGGGTCCTGCGAATCAGTCACCTGTTGAAGTGCTTCAATAATGTCTTTTATTGTTTTCAACCATATCGCCTCTTTTTCTTTATCGGATTTATATCAAAAAAATAAAGACCCTGCCAGGGCCTTTATTTACATTTCTCTCATTTCTTCTTCAGGAATCTCAAATGTAATCTTGCCTAAATATAATCCACGGATATCACGGATGATCAGCTCTGCTGTTTTATCAAAATCAACTTCTCCACCTGCAATTAAACAGCCTCTGAGCTTCCCAATATGTGTGAATTTCTCGAGAACATCTTCTGGTATTTCAGCAAATTGATAACGTTCTTTTAAGCGAGTGGGGTATTGTTTCTCTAAAAACCTTAACCCAAATAAAGATATATCTTCTAAATTGAGAATCGTATCTTTAATCGCGCCCGTCAAAGCCAATTTATATCCAACCAATTGATCTTCAAATTTTGGCCACAAAATCCCAGGGGTATCAAGCAGTTCAAGCTCTTTGCCCACTTTAATCCACTGCTGTTTCTTGGTAACGCCTGGTGTGTTACCTGTTTTAGCAATATTTTTTTTGACAAGCCGATTAATCAATGTCGATTTCCCTACATTAGGAATGCCAACAATCATCGCACGTATCGCTCTCGGTTTCATTCCACGAGCTCTCATTCGGTCCCATTTTTCTTTTAAAATATCTTGTGAGGCTTTGACAATTTGTTGCATCCCTATCCCAGCTTGAGAATTCACTGGAATAGCCTTCATTCCTTCACTCTCAAAATACGAAATCCACCGCTTTGTCATATGAGGATCCGCCATATCTTCCTTATTCAACAGCACAAGACGTGGTTTATGTTGAACAATTTCATCAATCATTGGATTCCGTGAAGAGAGTGGGATTCTCGCATCTACTAGCTCAATGATAATATCTACTAATTTTAATTTTTCCGTTACTTCCCTGCGAGCTTTCGCCATATGTCCAGGAAACCATTGAATCGTCATGCCTATTCCTCCTGGTTCTATTCAACATTCCGTACATTGCCAACTGGCCAGAAAACAATACTCGTATTGCCCACAATCTCTTCGATATTAACAGAGCCGATCGTGCGACTATCTTGACTAACGGGACGATTATCCCCTAACACAAAAATATGTCCTTCTGGTACGGTGCTTTGATTGATAACTTCTTCTAATGAAAAGTCTTTTGTATAGTGTGTTCCTGGATATTCCTTTTTGTATTCATCCAGATAAGGTTCATCATAAGCTTCACCGTTAATATACAACACATCATCTTTGTATTGAATTTCATCTCCTGGTAAACCAATCACGCGTTTAATATAGTCTTTATTTCCAGGTGCATGAAAGACAACGATATCAAATCGATCTGGTTCTTTGAACTGATAGCTGATTTTGTTCATAATCATTCGTTCACCATTATGTAAGGTTGGGACCATAGAGCTTCCATCTACCACAATGGGTGAGAATAAAAAGAAGCGTATGATCGCCGCAAGTCCCGCCGCTATTAATAAGGCTTTCGTCCATTCCCATACTTCGTTTTTTTGTCGCTCCATTCCCTCCACCCCTTTATTATAGATAATTATCTATCTATTTATTATTTATAACCTTACTAAGTATATACTATTTCGGATTGAAAATGAATATGAAAAAGGAGCTTGAACCCAAGCTCCTTTAATTTCATAACTATCGAATTTCTTTAATACGAGCTGCTTTACCACGTAGATTACGTAGATAATAAAGTTTCGCACGACGCACTTTACCACGACGCAATACTTCGATTTTAGCAATTTTAGGCGTGTTTACTGGGAAAGTACGTTCTACACCTACACCGTAAGAAATCTTACGTACTGTAAATGTTTGAGAAATACCGCCACCACGACGTTTAATTACAACACCTTCGTATACCTGAACACGCTCACGGCTACCCTCAACGATGTTCACATGAACACGTACAGTATCACCAGCACGGAATTTAGGTAAATCAGTGCGAAGTTGCTCCTTCGTAATTTCACGAATAATATTGTTCATTGAATTCAACTCCTTCCAAAGGACATTCATACAAAACTTGTTTGCAGCGGAACATTCAAAATAGACGAAAGTAGAAACTACTTTTAGTCACAAAGAATATCTTACAACATCTTGGGCTACTTTGCAATGGTTATTCAGAATTTCTCCACTGAGATATCCATTTTTGCTGTTGCTCTGATAACGGATAATTCTCTAGTAAATCTGGTCTTCTTTCAAATGTCCTACGTAGAGATTCCTTTTCTCTCCACTCTGCGATTTTCGCATGATTGCCAGAAAGAAGAGTTTCTGGTACTTCTAGTCCACGAAAATTAGCAGGTCGAGTATAATGAGGGTGCTCGAGTAATCCAGAAGAGAAGGAATCTAATATCGGAGAATCTTCGTTTCCTAACACACCGGGAAGTAATCGTACCACTGAATCAATGACGACCATCGACCCTAATTCTCCGCCTGTGAGCACGTAATCTCCTATGGAAATCTCGTCTGTGACTATATTTTCTCGAATTCTTTCGTCATAGCCTTCATAGTGACCACATAAAAAGATCAAATGATCTTCCTTTGATAATTCTTCGGCTTTCTTCTGGGTATAACGCTCACCTTGAGGGCACATCAGTATAACACGGGGCTTCTTTCCTCCGCTGTTCAATTCTTCTACAGCATCAAAGATTGGCTGAGCCATAAGAACCATACCCGCTCCTCCGCCATATGGGTAATCATCAACAGAGTTGTGCTTGTTGCTTGCATAATCACGGAAATTGGTGACAGAATATGTGACTGCTCCCTTTTCGCTTGCTTTTTTTAAGATGGATTCATTCAAGACACCCTGGAACATCGTCGGAAACAAGGAAAGAACATCGATTTTCATGACAAAAGCCCTTCCATCGGTTCTATTACAATCTGTTTTTTCTCCACATCGATGCTGACAACAATATCTTCAATATAGGGAATAAGGAATTCTCCTTTGTTTCCTTTTACAACCCAAACATCATTTGCGCCCGGGGCTAATATTTCTTTCACTTCTCCAATTTCTTCACCTGAAGTAGTTGTAACATTACAGCCAATAATCTCGTGAAAGTAAAATGAACCCTCTTCTAACTCGCTCAATTGATCTTCTGTTACTTTTAATGTTCCGCCCTTAAAACGTTCAACATCATTAATATTTTCGTATCCCTCAAATGTAAGCAAGTCGAAATTTTTGTGTCGGCGATAGGAAGAGACAGTCAATGAAATTTCTTCTTTTTCAAGAAATAAGCTAAGCACATTTCCTTTTCGATATCTTTCCTCAGGAAAGTCAGTACTCGAAATGATTCTAAGTTCACCCTTCACTCCATGCGTATTCACTATTTTACCAACGTTAAACCATTTTTCCATGTTGTTTTCACCTCTCACGAATTTCAGATATAACCCCATCTTTTACTAAGATAGTTTTCCCGCTTATTACCTTCTCCCATTGATCTCCGACTTCAACCTCAATGATCGATTGCAGTTCTTGATCCTTGATCTCACTACCAATGGGCAAAATAGTTAATTGTTCGATTTGAAATTCTACCAACTTTATTTTTTCTTGTCTTGCTGCGATTTCTTTTTCAAAATGAACGGCAATTGTTTTCGGAGAAAATTTTTTCATTTTCTCTTGTTTTTTTAATTCAAATTTAAACTGATCAATTTCTTTTTGCATTTGACGTTTATGACTTTCGTATTTCTTAAATAGTTTGTCCTTACTATGTGTTGTTAGTACTTGTTTGACAATAACTGTTTGGAGAATTTTCACCTTTGTGTCCCCCTTTAGTAGCTTTTACTCTATACCTTTGCCCTTAGCTTTGTAAAAGTGGGAAGTTTATGTATGAAGACCATGTAGAAATATTATAGTTTGCGGAAAAAAAGATATGGAAAAAGGGAGGTTATCCCTCCCTTTCAATCAACGATTTCTAATACGGTTTTCTTCTGTTGATGCGAACCCGCTGCAGCGTAAACGACTGTTCGAATCGCTTTCGCAATTCGTCCTTGCTTACCAATGACCTTTCCCATATCGTCTGGATGAACCGAGAGAGTCAGTAATATCCGATAATCTTGTTCAACCTCTGTAACCGATACTTGTTCAGGATGATCAACAATAGGCTTTACGATTGCTTGTAGTAGTTCAGTCATCATGATGAATTACTTGCTTTGTTTTGAATTGTGGAATTTTTCCATAATTCCTTGCTTTGAGAAAAGGTTACGAACAGTGTCTGATGGTTTTGCACCGTCTTTTAACCATTTAAGAGCTAGATCTTCGTTAATGTCAACGATCGCTGGCTCAGAAACTGGGTTGTATGTCCCAACTGTTTCGATGTCGCGACCATCACGTGGTGAACGAGCATCTGCTACTACGATACGATAGAAAGGGGATTTGTTAGCTCCCATACGTTTTAAACGAATTTTTACTGCCATTTAAAGCACCTCCGGAAAATTTCACAGTAAATAAGTTACTATCTACTGTCGATTTGTTTGTAAAGTATTTTTTCTTAACAGACGTTAGTATAATACCAAATAACTTGTTTGTAAAGTCTTTTTTCTTAACAGTTACTTTTTTTAGTGATATAGGGCTGTTTTCGCAAAATATGTTGTATTTCGATTCAGTTTATAAACGATGATATAGCTTTGTTTCGGCGCATCTCTACGTTTATTTTCGATATGAATCACCAGTAAAATAAACCAATTCATCTAAAATTAGACTAAATAGCAACAATGCAAACAAAAAGAGCCAAAGATAATTACATAAACGGGAATTTAAAGCCCTTCTTCTTCCCTTTTCCTTGCATATTTGTCATTTGTTTCATCATTTTTTTCATCTCTTCAAACTGTTTTAATAGACGATTGACTTCTTGAATACTCGTGCCACTTCCACGAGCAATTCGCTTTCTTCTGCCGGCATTGATTACTTCAGGATGCAACTTTTCTTCTTTTGTCATCGATTGAATAATCGCTTCGATATGACTGATTTGTTTTTCATCCACCTGCATCTTATCTAAGCCTTTCATCTTGTTCGCACCCGGCATCATCTTAATCAGTTCATCTAGGGGACCCATTTGGCGAACTTGGCCTAATTGCTCGAGAAAATCATCTAGTGTAAAGGATGAGGTTCTCATTTTTTGTTCTAATTCTTTAGCTTTGTCTTCATCTACGTTCACTTGCGCCTTTTCAATAAGAGACAAAACATCTCCCATTCCTAAAATCCGCTGAGCCATACGCTCTGGATAAAATGGTTCTAACGCATCCATCTTCTCGCCCATACCGACAAATTTTATCGGCTTATCCGTCACAGAACGAATACTTAAAGCCGCACCGCCTCGTGTATCTCCATCAAGTTTAGTTAAAACCACACCTGTAATACCAAGAGCATCATTAAAGCTCTCAGCAACGTTGACAGCATCTTGCCCCGTCATCGCATCAACCACTAAGAAAATTTCGTCAGGAGAGGTCAATTCTTTAATTTGTTTCAATTCCTCCATCAAATTTTCGTCAATGTGCAAGCGGCCAGCTGTATCAATTAACACATAATCAAGATGTTCTTCTTTCGCGTGTTCGATCCCTTTTTTAGCAATTTCAACAGGACTCACTTGATCGCCCAATGAAAATACAGGTAACGTTAATTGCTTCCCTAATGTTTCTAGTTGCTTTATCGCTGCCGGTCGATAAATATCAGCGGCCACTAACAAAGGCTTTCGATTATGCTTTTTACGAAGAAGATTAGCAAGCTTCCCGGACGTTGTTGTTTTCCCTGCCCCTTGAAGACCAACCATCATAATTACTGTAGGTGGACGTTTGCCCACAGCGATCACGCTCTGTTCACCACCCATTAAATTGGTCAGTTCTTCTTTCACGACTTTAATCACTTGTTGTCCTGGAGTTAGGCTAGTCATTACTTCTTGACCAATGGCACGTTCACTTACTTTTTTCACGAATTGTTTGACTACTTTAAAGTTAACATCTGCTTCAAGTAAAGCCAGACGAACTTCTCTCATCATTTCTTTGACGTCTGCTTCGGAAACTTTCCCTTTTCCGCGAATCTTTTGCATTGTACTTTGCAGTCGGTCGGCTAACCCTTCGAATGCCATCTATGCCGCCTCCTAATCTAATTTCTCTATTTGTTGTAGCCAATCCTGTATCTGTTCTACACTTACATCTTGGACTTGAAGATCAATTCGAAATTGTTTAATTAATTGAGCTTTTTGTTTAAATTTATCAAAGAGCAACAGCTTTTTTTCGTATTCTTCGAGCATTGCTTCTGTTCGTTTAATATTGTCATACACAGCTTGTCGGCTTACACCAAACTCTTCAGCAATTTCACCTAATGATAAATCATCTAAAAAATAAAGGGACATATAACTTCTTTGTTTAGGAGTTAACAACGAAGAATAAAAATCATAAAGATAGTTAAGTCTTGTCGTTCTTTCTAACATGTTGTTCCCCCCTTTGTTAAGTGAAAAACCTTTACATATGAAGAATACCGAGTCACATAATAAAAGTCAAGCAGAACCTTACACTACATTACAACACATAATTACCCCAAAAGAGAAGGGACAACAAACAGAGATCCCCTCCCCATCAGACAATAGTTGACTATTGCAACAATCTAAACAGCTACGCTTCTTCTTGATCAATTAGGTCAGAAAATAACCCATATACATACTTTTCAGCGTCAAAGGGTTGCAAATCATCCATCTGTTCTCCTAATCCTACAAATTTAACAGGGATGTTAAGCTCGTTGCGAATAGCAAGGACGATTCCTCCCTTTGCCGTTCCATCTAACTTAGTTAAAACAATTCCAGTCACATCTGTCGCTTCTTTAAAGGTCTTGGCTTGAATTAGTGCGTTTTGACCTGTAGTGGCATCAAGCGTCAGAAGAACTTCATGTGGAGCATTCGGTACTTCTCGCTCTATTACTTTTTTCACCTTTTCTAGTTCTTTCATTAAATTAACTTTATTTTGCAATCGTCCAGCTGTGTCACAAATCAACACATCTGCTTTTTTGGCTTTAGCTGATTGAACCGCATCAAACATGACCGCAGCAGGGTCTGAACCTGCTGCTTGTTTCACAACATCAACACCAACACGCTCGCCCCAAACCTCCAATTGCTCAATCGCCCCTGCACGGAATGTATCGCCTGCTGCTAAGACCACTTTATTGCCTTCTTTTGTTAACTTATGGGCCAATTTTCCAATTGTGGTTGTTTTTCCAACACCATTGACACCGACAAACAAAATCACTGTGAGTTTATTTTCTTGAAGATTCAATTTACTTGACCGTTCATCGCTACCTTCGTAAATATCGACCAATTTTTCAGAAATAACACTTTGAATTTCTCGCGAATCACTAATGTTTCTTCGCTGAACTTCAAACTTCAATTCATCAATTAATTCCATCACCGTATTAAATCCTACATCCGCACCTATCAAGATTTCTTCCAGCTCTTCAAAAAATTCCTCATCAATTTTGCGGTATCTCGCTACGAGATCATTTACTTTGTTAGAAAAATTATCTCTCGTTTTCGTTAAGCCTTCTTTAAATTTATCTGTCACAGAATCAGATTTTGTGGTGAATTTTTCTTTCATTTTTTTAAAAAAACTCATCATATCACTTCCTTTAGTTCGTTTCCATTAATTGTTGAGTCTCTTCGAGTTTGACAGAAACTAGCTTGGAGACACCCGATTCTTGCATTGTCACACCATATAAGACATCCGCTTCCTCCATTGTTCCTTTTCGATGAGTGATAACAATAAACTGCGATTCTTCACTAAATTTTTTTAAGTATGAGCTAAACCGTTGGACATTTGCTTCATCTAGAGCTGCTTCCACTTCATCTAAAATACAAAATGGGACAGGCCGTACTTTTAAGATTGAGAATAGAAGTGCAATTGCCGTTAATGCACGTTCTCCTCCTGATAATAAACTGAGATTTTGTAGTTTCTTCCCGGGTGGCTGAGCAACAATTTCTACACCTGTTCGCAGTAAATCCCCTGGATTGGTTAGGACAAGATCCGCCCGACCTCCCCCGAATAATGAGCGAAAAACCTCATCAAAGTGTTCGCGAATGGAAGTAAACGTCCATTCGAATCGCTTCACCATTTCTTCGTCCATTTCATCAATTACTTGGAAAAGAGTGTCTTTTGCTTCTTGCAGGTCATTTTTTTGCTCGAGTAAAAAATCATATCTTTCTGAAACCCGATCATATTCTTCAATTGCGCCAATATTCACGTTTCCAAGCTCATCTATAGCAAGTTTGATTAATTTCACTTTTTTTTGAGCCTCATCGACTGAACTATTCAAAGGGAATTCTTGTTTGGCAGCTTCAAAGCTTAAAGCATACTCTTCCCGCAGATGATTTAGTCGGTTGTCGAGCTCAACATCCAATCGATTCATCCGTACTTCTTCGTCTTTCAAAAATCCGCTAATACCGCGATGCTGACGTTGGTATTCTTTTAATTCTCTCTCTTTATCTTCAATTAATCCGACCAGTTTTAATCGTTCTTCTCTTCGAACCGAGATAAGATTGGTAGTATCCTCTTTTTGTTTTCGAACTTCCACTGCGTCACGATCCAGTTTTTCTTCTCCACTAAAATTATTGGTCATTTCCTCTTTAAGCCAAACAAAATCTTCTTCCATTCGTTGTTTCTTTTGGGTCGCATTCACAGTCTCTTCTTCTAAGAAGTCCAGCTGTTTAGCAGAATGTGAGAGTTGCTCCGCTTTAACGGCCAATGTTTCTTTTACCTCACTTAATTTAAGAGTAAGTTCTTCCTTTGACGCACTCTGTTCTGCTTTTTTCCTGGTTAGGTCCTCTATGTTTCGATTGATTCCAACAAGTTCAATTTCTAGTTCCTCTAGAGTTTGATCTAATTCTTGCTGTCTTAGGTTGATTTTCTCGTGTGAAGAATCAAAATCTTTCATTTCGAGGTCGTATAGGGCTAAGCGCTCATTCATATTTTGTTGAGATAAATCTACCTCACGACTTTGAGCTTTGAATTCTTGTTCTTTTAATCGTAATTGTTCGCCCTTCAGTCTCGCTGACTCAATCTTTTTCTCTTGATGTTCTATCGTTGCTTTTAAAGATTTGACCGAATATTCTCGCTGGTGTGTCTGCTCTTCCATCTTCATTAATTTTTCTTTTATATCTTCTAACTCCCCTTTTCTAGTCAATAAGGAATTAGATTTTTGTTTCATCGTTCCTCCGGTCATAGATCCACCCGGGTTTACAACATCTCCGTCAAGGGTCACCATTCGATACCGAAAGGAAGTTAGTTTAGCAATTTCATTTGCTCCTTTTAGGTCTTTTGTAATGACAACTGTCCCTAATAAGCTAGAAATGACAGGTTGGTACTTTTCTTCAAATTCAATTAACTCTGCGCCTAGCCCAATAAACGAATCATGGTTAGATAGGGTCGTATAGAGAGAGGTCTGTATGCTCTTCCCTTTAATGATCGTCATCGGTAGAAATGTTGCTCGACCATACTGATTCTTCTTCAAATAGGAAATAGCAGCTCGCGCATTCTGTTCATTATCAACAACAATATGTTGCAATGCTGCGCCTAGAGCTGTTTCAATCGCTTTTTCATACTCTTTTTCAACAGAAATGAGTTCAGCAACAGCGCCTTGAACACCACTTAATTGACCATCTCTCTCTTTTAAAACTTCCTTAACACCTTGAAAAAATCCAGCGAATCCTTCTTCCATCTCTTCTAGCATCTCTTTTCGAGACTTCGCCTGTTGTAGAAATTGATAAGCTTGGTAAAGTGCACTTTCTTGTTTTTGATATTTTTTTTTATTTTGTTCTAAAGCACTTTGCTCGTTGCGATACAGGATCACTTGGTCGTCTAGCGTTTGGCGTAGTTCTTTCAAATTTAAGGTTAAGTGTTCTTTTTTCTTTTCAATTTCTGCTCGCTCAAAAACGTATTTTTCGTTTTCAAGATGAAGACGAGAGGTTCTCGTAGCTTGCTGTTCAAGTTGACCCGCTAAATATTGTTTTTCGTTTCGAATATTCGCCTGTTGATTCAACTTATCAAAATAATCGGATTTAAGTGACTCGATTTTCCCTTCAATATCTTCATTTAAGCTTTTAAGGTCACGTTGAGTTTGCCCTAATTCTTCTTTGAGCTGAAGGACGGTTTGAGAAAGAGACGTATTTTCTTCTTCAATTTCCCTTTTTTGTCTAATCAATGTTTCTAGCTTAATCGTAAGTTCTTCAATTGTCCGTTGTAATTGTTCCTTGTTTTGTGACGCATTCTTTTTTCGTTCTTTTAATACTTCTTTACGACCTTCTAATTTTTTCAACTCTTCACTAACACTTAGAAGAACGTCTTGAAGGTCAGTGATCGACTCATCTAAAGCAACCATTTGATCCCGAGAAAGAATTAAATCTGTTTCTCTTTCAGTGAGAAGTGTTGAAAGTGTCAATTCTTTCGCACTTTGCTCCTCTAATTGTTGATTAGAAGCCTCCCAGTGCTTATGTATCTCTTCAATTTCATGGACCGTTACCCCCACTTCAAATGCCTTCAGTTCATCTTTTTTCTCTAAAAATTCTTTCGCCATGCTAGCTTGAATTTTCAACGGCTCAACTTGACCTTCTAGTTCGTGAAGAATATCCTGAACTCGGTTTAAGTTTTCTTGCGTTTCATCTAATTTATTTTCAGCCTTTTTTTTTCGGTTTTTATATTTTAATACGCCTGCAGCTTCTTCAAAAATCGTTCTTCGATCTTCTGCTTTACTGTTTAGAATTTCTTCTACGCGTCCTTGAGAGATAATCGAAAAAGCTTCTCTTCCTAGCCCTGAATCCATGAATAAATCAACGATATCTTTTAATCGACAGTTTTGTTTGTTTATCAAATATTCACTGTCTCCAGATCGAAAAACTCTTCGCGATATACTAACTTCATTATAATCAATCGGTAAAAATTGATCTTCATTGTCTAGTGTTAACGTGACTTCTGCAAAGTTTAACGGTTTTCTAGAATCAGAACCCCCAAAGATAATATCTTCCATTTTCGCTCCCCGAAGTGATTTCGCAGATTGTTCTCCAAGAACCCATCGAATGGCATCCGTAATATTACTCTTGCCACTTCCATTTGGACCTACAACTGCGGTAACTCCGGAGACAAATTCTACAGAAACACGTTCGGCAAACGATTTAAACCCTACAACGTCTAAACGCTTTAGGAACATCTTCCTTCTCCTACCTTCTGTCTTAATTATTCTGTTTGAGCTTATCAAGGGCCATACGAGCAGCATTTTGTTCTGCTTCTTTTTTGGACCTTCCTGTACCTACTCCAAGCTCTGAGTCATTAAACATAACTTGAGAAATAAACTCTTTGCTATGAGCAGGACCTTTCTCTTGGAGGATTTGATAGTGTATTCCACCTGCACCATCTCGCTGAATATACTCTTGCAGTTGGCTTTTATAATCCATCACATGAGAAAAAGCACCGTTATTTATTTTAGGAAACACAATTTTGTCTAAAAAGGATACCACCATATTTACCCCTTGATCTAAGTACAAGGCTCCAATAAATGCCTCAAACACATCAGCTAAAAGAGCCGGGCGCTTGCGACCACCCGTTAATTCTTCTCCTTTGCCTAATAGCACCAAGTCTCCAAATTCCAATTCATGAGCAAATGTTACTAAAGATGGTTCGCACACAATTGCTGCTCGGAGCTTTGTTAACTCCCCTTCACTCATCATTGGGTATTTGTTAAAAAGAAAGTGGGACACGGTTAATTCTAATACAGCATCTCCTAAAAATTCTAAACGTTCATTGTCTTCGAACGGTTTTTTTCGATGCTCATTCACATAGGATGAATGAGTAAAAGCTTGCTTTAATAAAGCATCATTTTGAAATGTTAGTCCTATTTTTTCCTGAAACTTTTTAAAATTCTCTTCTGTTTTATTCCATTTTTTTTGCTGACGATCTTTGTTCACTTTTCGCATAGTGCCTCCACCTTGCATATTATTTCGTCGTACGACATAAATCACACTCTTAAAGTTTAGTTCAATTCTTCATAAATGGCAAAGATCATTTTTAAAAAATCCTTTTCAAACATGAAGAAAGCCCCGTCAGAAACGGAGCTCGAACTAGTGATTATTGCTTACTATTTATGTAATTCACAGCATCACCAACTGTGCCAATTTTTTCAGCGTCATCATCTGAAATTTCCATTTCAAATTCATCTTCTAGTTCCATCACTAGCTCGACAACGTCTAAAGAATCAGCTCCTAAATCATCTTTAAAAGATGCTTCAAGTTTTACTTGTGCTTCATCTACTCCAAGACGGTCAACTACAATTTTTGTTACACGATCTAATACTTCTACCATTTTAGTACACCCCCTTTCAAGTCATTATAGTCAATTACGGAGAAAAAATAAAATGTTTTTTTCTTTCAACCATCATATCCTAACTTACATGACCATGCCACCATCAACATGAAGAGTCTGCCCCGTGATATAAGCTGCATCGTCTGACGCGATAAATGAGACAAGCTTTGCAATATCCCTAGGCTCCCCTAATCGTGCTAATGGTATTTGCTTTAACATTTCATTTTTAACGTCATCAGAAAGCTGATCTGTCATATCCGTGGAAATAAAACCAGGTGCAATCGCATTTACGGTAATATTTCTGCTTGCCAGCTCTTTAGCAGTGGTTTTCGTTAAGCCAATTACGCCTGCTTTAGCAGCCACATAATTGGCTTGACCAGCGTTTCCACTAACGCCAACAATGGAGGCAATATTGATTATCCGACCTTTTCTTTGCTTCATCATTTGTCTTGTTACTGCTTTCGTGCAAAGAAATACGCCCTTCAAGTTTGTATTGATGACCTCGTCCCATTCGGCTTCTTTCATTCTCATAAGTAAGTTATCTCGTGTTATCCCAGCATTATTGACTAAAATGTCCAAAGTGCCAAATTCGGCTATTGTTCTTTTTATCATACTCGACACGGCTTCTCCATCACTTATGTCTCCTTGAATGGCAAGAGCTTGTCGTCCCATTTTTTTAATCTCATCGACGACTTCATTCGCTTTTGCTTCACTGCCAGCAAAATTGACGACCACATGAGCTCCTTGAGAAGCTAGCTCAAGCGCTACTGCTCGACCAATTCCTCTAGAAGCGCCGGTTACTAGGACTGTTTTTCCGTCTAGTTTCATGATTTATTCTCCTTTAAGGTTTGAATCGTTTTTTGTAAACTTGCCTCATCGTGGACTTGCAACGTAACCGCAGCTCTATTTATTTTTTTTATTAGACCTGACAATACCTTTCCAGGACCAATTTCAACAAAGGTCGTTACTCCTTGTGAAACCAACTCATTGATTGTATCTTCCCATAACACTGGTGAATACAATTGTTCTTCAAGCAAAGAAGAAAATTGATCGCAGCTAGTCACTGGTTGAGCTGTTACATTTGAAATCACCGGAAAAGAAGCATCTCGGAAATTAATATGTGCTAAGACGTTAGAAAATTGCTCGGCTGCAGGTTTCATTAAGGATGAATGAAACGGTCCACTCACTACAAGAGGAATAATTCTCTTTGCTCCCTCTTCCTTTGCCCGCACGGATGCCTTCTCTACACCCATTTTCGTGCCGGAGATAACAATTTGTCCTGGACAATTTAAATTGGCGAGTTGTACCGAATCTCCAGCTGCCGTCGTCTCTTCCATGATAATTTCTAAAGCTTCTTTTTCCATTCCCAAAATCGCACTCATGCTACCTTCACCAAAAGGAACGGCCTCGTTCATAAACTTTCCTCGCTGATACACAGCCTTCACTGCATCTTCAAAATTTAAAGCTTCTGCTGCGACAAGCGCGGAATATTCCCCTAAACTATGACCAGCCGCAAAGTCAGGGATTATCCCCTCCTTTTTCACTAACTCTAAGAAAGCTAGACTTGTCGTCAAAATACCCGGTTGAGCATATTCCGTTTTCGTTAATTCCTCAATCGGACCTTGGAATACCGTCTCTGAGAGGGAGAAAGGTAATACTTGATCTGCTTGTTCAAACACTTTACTCACCTCAGGAAACGCGAGGGCTAGACTCTTCCCCATTCCTACTTGCTGAGAACCTTGACCTGGAAAAACAAATGCCACTTTACTCACACCAGTTTCCTCCTCTTCATTTCTTACTGATTATGATGATCAATCGCTGCTTTAATTGTTGCTGGCACCTCATATTGCACCATCTCATGTGCTTGTTTAATCGCATTAAAAATGGCGTTAGCATTTGATGAACCATGTGCCTTTATTACAGGTGCCTTTAATCCAAACAACCCCGCTCCACCGTATTCAGTGTAATCCATCTTATCTTTGATCGCGCGTAAATCATTTCTTACTAGACCTGCTGCTACTTTAGATTTTAATGAAGAAGTAAACACGTCTTTAATCATAGAAAACATGCTCATCGCGGTTCCCTCGATTGATTTCAGCACCATATTACCTGTAAAACCGTCGGTAACAACCACATCTGCTACTCCTTGTAAGAGATCACGGGATTCAACATTACCCACAAAATGAATATCTACCTCACTTAGTAGAGCGTAAGTTTGTTTTGTTAGCTCTGTGCCTTTTTTCTCTTCCGTACCGATATTTAACAATCCTACTCGAGGGTTTTGAATCCCTCTAACTTTTTCAGCATAAACACTACCCATAATCCCATATTGCAAAAGATGCTCAGGTTTTGCATCTACATTTGCCCCTAAATCCAACATAAGAAATCCCTTGCCATCAATTGTCGGTAGAGTCGGAGCTAATGCAGGGCGATCAATGCCGTCGATCCTACCCACAACAAACAAACCGGCTGCCATTAACGCTCCTGTGTTTCCAGCTGAAATACAAGCATCCGCTTTCCCGTCAGTCACCCACTGACTCATAAGAACCATAGATGCGTTTTTCTTTCTCTTAACAGCACGAACAGGCTCATCCGTCGCTAAAATCTTTTCTTCAGTATGTACAATTTCAATTCTCTCTTTCGATGAGAGCAAAGGAGAAATTTGATTCTCATCTCCAAATAAAATAAAGTTCACTTTAGGGAAGTGTTCTCTGGCTAAAAGCACTCCATTTACAATTTCTGTTGGGGCGTGGTCGCCTCCCATTACATCTATCGCTAAGTTCATTTCCTAACATCCTTTGCTTCTGACTTCGAACGATACATCTCAAAGATACCATTAAACACTAGCTCTTGTCCTACAAAACTATTCACCTCTACTATGGTTCTTCCTTTATCATTTGTAGCGGTAGAGACTTTCGCTTTGGCGATGATGCGCTCTCCTTCTCGAACAGGTCGATGGAAACGGATTTTTGATTCTGCCGTCAGGGCAAGTTCGTCATTTATCACTGCAACTGCTAGAGAATTCGCTTGTGCAAATAAATGATGCCCTCGAGCAATTTGGTTTCTTTTAAAAACATGCTCTCCTCTAACATCAAAAATCGATATGGCACTTTGATCCAGATCTATATCTATAATTTCCCCAATTACTTCTTCAATTGGTAGAGATTTTAATTCACCAGAGATCGTCTTCTCTGCAACGTGTTTGATTCTTTCCCTTAATTCAGGTATGGATAACTCCATACGATCTAACCGGATCGTTTGCACACTCACGCCAAATCGTTCTGACAGTTCATCGTCAGTAATAAATGGATTTTCTCCAATTGTTTCTCTTAATTGTTCTTGTCGTACTTTTTTGGTCAATTTCATCCTTCACACCGTCCAGTATTAGCACTAGGTACTAATAGTAGTATATAAGTTTAAAAAGAAGAATGCAAGAAAATATCCTGCATTCTGCTCTTAATCTAGTTTTTCACCCGTCATAACACCTGAGTTTTGCAAAAACATTCTCAATTCTTGATATTCTTCCTTTTCCCAAAATGCTTGCGATTGAATTAGTTTTTGAGCATCGTCTCTCGCAACTTCCAATGCCCGAAAATCATGTACCATATCGGCTACTTTGAATTCCGGTAGTCCGCTTTGTTTCTTACCAAAGAAATCGCCAGGTCCTCTCAATTCCAAGTCTTTTTCACTTAGAACAAAGCCATCCGTTGTTTCAGTCATCACTTGCATTCGCTCTTTGCCTACTTCTGTTTTGGGATCTGCCAAAAGAATGCAATACGATTGGTAACTCCCTCGTCCTACTCTCCCTCTCAATTGATGAAGCTGAGACAATCCAAATCGTTCCGCATCATATATGACCATCATCGTTGCATTCGGAACATTCACCCCGACTTCTACAACAGTTGTTGAGACAAGGATTTGAACATCATTTTCGCTAAAGTCCAACATGACCGCCTCTTTCTCCTCAGAAGTCAATCTACCATGCATAAGACCAACAGTATATTTCTCTTTAAAGTATAGCGACAATTGTGAATGTACATCAATTGCATTTTGCACATCTAATTTTTCTGATTCTTCAATAAGAGGACATATAACGTAGGCTTGCCGTCCACTTTTCAACTCTTTCTCCATAAACCCTAAGATTCTATCTAACATGTCTTGTTTCGCCCAGTACGTTTCAATCGTCTTTCTTCCTGCAGGCATTTCATCAATATTGGAAACGTCCATTTCCCCAAATACCGTAATAGCCAGTGTTCTAGGAATGGGTGTTGCCGTCATAAATAATACATCTGTTTTTTCTCCTTTTTCGCGGAGAATTCGTCGTTGACCTACACCAAAACGATGCTGTTCATCCGTAATTACGAGTCCTAAAGAATCGAACACCACTTCATCTTGAATGAGTGCGTGCGTTCCGATTAGAACATCTATTTCCTTCGCTCGTAACATCTCTAACAGAATTTTTCGTCGTTTTCCCTTAACAGAGGAAGTAAGTAACGCTACATTTAATCCCACCGGCTCGAGAAGTTGCATTAAGGATTCTGCATGTTGTTCTGCTAATATCTCTGTTGGTACCATCAGCGCCCCTTGAAAACCAGCAGTCACACTTGCATATAAAGCAATAGCCGCAACGACCGTTTTACCTGAACCCACATCCCCTTGAAGAAGGCGATTCATTCGATGAGGAGATTTCAAGTCGGCAAAAATTTCATTGATCACTCTCTTTTGCGCATTCGTGAGAGGGAATGGCAACGAATCAATGAGTGCTTTCACTTTTTGCAAATCGTACTTTTGTGACATGCCGAATGAATTTTCTCTTTCGAATTTTCTTAATCCTTGCATTTTCAATTGAAAATGTAAAAACTCTTCATAGACAAAGCGTCTACGAGCCTGTTTCATGTCTTCAGGTGAAGCAGGGAAATGTAATTTTTCTAAGGCTGTTCGCCGATCGACGAGCTTATATTGTTGGAGAAGATGAATAGGTAAATTTTCAATTATATCCTCACCATATTTAGAAAACGCTTGATCTAATAGCTTTCTTATAGTGACTGATGTGATGGACCCTTTTAACGAATAAAGAGGCTCGAAATCCTTTTTGGTTGTTTGAGGACCGAGGGTATAGCTTTGAACCGTAGTAATTTGGCGATGCTTGTCCCATTTACCACTTACTGTGATCGTCTGACCGATAGCAATTTTCTTTTTTAAATAAGGTTGATTAAAAAAAACGGCTTGAATCAGGTATCGATCAACTAGAAGCCTAACTGTAAGTCGGTTTTTCTTACGACTATAATACATAAGAGAAGGTTCGCTATGAACCTTCCCCTCTACTGTTACTCTCTCTTCGTGAGCCACTTCCGATAACTCTTTTAAGCGAAAGTCATCATAGCGATAGGGAAGGTATTCAAATAAATCACCTATCGTGTAAATACCTGTTTCCTCTAACTGACGAGCGGTTTCTTGTCCTACACCATCTAATACCGAAATCGCTAAGTCGGCACTCTTCATTATTTTTTATCTAGCGGGATGCCAAAGATTTTTGCCTCAAGCTCACGTCCTGTTGGCGTAGCAGCTAGACCTCCTTGGGCGGTTTCTCTGAGCGCTACGGGCATGCTTTGACCAATACGATACATCGCATCTATTACTTCATCACAAGGGATGCGACTTTGAATTCCAGCTAAGGCCATATCTGCTGCTACCATTGCATTAGCCGCTCCCATTGCATTGCGCTTGACACATGGGACTTCCACCAGGCCAGCTACTGGATCACAAACGAGTCCTAACATATTTTTTAATGTAATCGCCATCGCTTCAGCACATTGCGAAGGGGTACCTCCTGCTAACTCGACAATGGCTGCAGCTGCCATACCTGCTGCAGACCCTACCTCAGCTTGACAACCACCTTCTGCTCCCGATATAGAGGCATTATTTGCAACAACAAACCCAAAGGCCCCTGAAGTAAACAAGAAAGACACCATTTGTTCACGGGTTGGTTTCAGTTTACTTTTAACAGCAAACAAAGTTCCAGGTACAACTCCTGCTGATCCAGCTGTAGGAGTTGCACAGATGGTTCCCATAGCCGCATTGACTTCATTAGTTGCAACCGCTTTGCTCACTGCATCCAAAATCGTTTCTCCGCTCAGTACATTCCCCTTCTCAATATACTTTTTCATTAGTACAGCATCTCCGCCAGTTAATCCTGAATGAGACTGGACGCCACCTAATCCTTTTTCAACTGCTTGTTCCATCACCTCTAGATTTCGCTCCATTATCGATAGAATTTCCGCTTTTGATTTCCCTTTATACTTCATTTCTTGTTCAATCATAATCTCAGATATTTTTTTATTTTGACTCTCCGCTAACTCTACAAGTTCAGCCACATTTCGAAACATATTATCCTCTCCCTAACAGTCGTGTAAACGCTATCATATTTTCGTTTTATACATTTAATCTACAATTCTTGTTACTTGGGTAATATTAATAAGCTGACCAATTTCCATTAAAATTTCGTCACTTATATTTTGATCAACCTCAATGGTCATTAACGCCATTTTCCCCATCTCTTTTCGCGACACTTCCATATGACCGATATTAATGTGATGCTGAGCTAATATTGTCGAAACAGAAGCAATAGCACCAAAACGGTCATCGTGAACAACAAGAATAGCAGGATGATGGCCACTTAGCTTTAATTGAAAGCCATTAAGTTCAATGATTTCAATTTTTCCTCCACCAATGGAAATTCCGACAAGCTCCATGGTTCCTTGGTCGTCTCCTATATGAATTCTTGCCGTATTTGGATGTTCCGTTATGGCGTCCTCTTCAATAAAAGTGATACTCATACCGTTTTCTTTCGCTAGCTCAATGGAAGAGATAATCCGTTCATCATCCGTATCAAAATCCAATAATCCACCGATTAACGCTACATCTGTCCCATGACCTCTGTACGTTTTTGCAAATGATCCATAAAATGAAATTGTGGCCCACTTAGGTTCTCTTCTAAATAAACTCCTAGCAACCCGACCGATTCGAGCCGCACCCGCCGTATGAGAACTCGATGGACCAATCATCACAGGACCAATAATATCAAATACCGATTTGTATTTCACATACACCTCTCCCTTCTCTTTCTGAACTATATTCTATAAGCAAATAGAAGGGGGACCCCCTTCTATTTTTTAAGTACTATTCAATTGAAAATATAAATGAATACAAAGGTTGTTTGCCGTTATGTGTTTCAACTTCAACTTCTCCAAATTGATTTTCTACAAATTCCTTTAGGCTTGTCACTTCCTCTGTAGAAACATCTTCACCGTAAAGAATCGTTAAGATTTCAGACTCTTCATCAATCATATCTTGTAGTAATAATTTTGCTGTTTCTACTTTACTCGAATTGGTTAAGATAATTTTCCCATCAGCAATACCCATAAAGTCATCTTTGCTTATTTCAACACCGTCGATATTCGTATCACGAACAGCATACGTAATTTGACCAGTCTTTACAAAAGAAAGCGCTGCACTCATACCGGACTGGTTATCCTTTAATGGTGCGGATGGGTTGAATGCGAGAAGGGCAGCCATACCTTGAGGTACTGTTTTAGAAGGGATGACGATTACTTCTCCTTCAGCGACTTGAGCAGCTTGCTCAGCAGCCATAATGATATTTTTATTATTCGGAAGAAGAATCACTTTTTCAGCATTAGCTTCTTTAATTGCTTTAACGATATCTTCCGTACTTGGATTCATCGTTTGTCCACCTTCAATGACATTCGTCGCTCCAATGCTTCTAAAGAGATCCGCTATACCTTCTCCCATTGTTACGGTCACTATTCCGTATTCTTTCTTTTCGTTCTTTTGTTCAGTCTTTCTTTTCTTAGATGGTGTTAGTGTTGAATTACCAACAATAGAGGTGTGTTGCTCACGCATATTTTCGATTTTCATCTTGATTAAATCACCAAAACGTTGGCCGTACGTCAAAACATCACCTGGTTGCTCAGAATGAATATGCACTTTGACAATATCTTCGTCGGAGATCACAAGAAGTGAGTCACCATATTGGCTTAAATCTTGTCGGAAAGATTCTTCGAGAAAAGGATTTACCGCCATCTTCTCTTCCGTAAACTTCACCATAAACTCCGTACAATATCCAAATTCAATATCTTCTGTATTCATGAAATCCTGAACTTTATGATGTTCAGCACTAACCAATTCTTCCATAGCAGGTTGCATCGATTTCATCTCTGCTAAGGTCTCACCTTTTAATTCTGCTAAAAATCCTTCATACACAAGCAAAAGCCCTTGACCGCCGCTATCAACAACTCCTACTTCTTTCAAAACTGGTAGCAGATCGGGCGTTCGATTTAGGGATGCTTGACCTTCTTCAACCACTTTTCCCATAAAATTAATAAAATCAGGCTCATCTTTCGCCACTTCTACAGCTTTTTTCGCAGCATCTTTGGCCACGGTTAAAATTGTGCCTTCTACCGGTTTCATGACAGCTTTATAGGCTGTTTGAACCCCTGCATCTAACGCTGAAGCAAATTCTACGGTTGAAACTTCCGCTTTGGATTCGATTGCCTTCCCAAAACCTCTAAATAGTTGGGACAAAATAACACCCGAATTACCGCGTGCCCCCATTAGCAAGCCTCGTGAAAGTGAGGCAGAAACTTTCCCAATGTTCCCTTGGGTATTTTCCTTTACTTCTTTTGCTCCTGATGTCATTGATAAGTTCATGTTAGTTCCAGTGTCTCCATCTGGAACCGGAAATACGTTAAGTGCATCGACCATTTGCGCATTTGCTGCTAAGTGGTTGGCTCCTTGTATCACCATTTCTGCAAAACGATTTCCTTCTAATGCTGTAATTGACACAAATCTTTCCTCCTCACTACGGGTTCGTTACTCGAACTCCTTGTACAAAAATATTAACGGAATCAACCGATAATCCGACGGTTTTATCCAAAGTATATTTCACTTTTGATTGAACATTATTAGCAACTTCAGATATTTTCGTTCCGTAGCTTACAATGATATACATATCAATATGTACTTCTTCCGCTTCTTGGCGAACAATCACACCACGTGTGAAATTTTCTTTTCGTAATATGTCTGTTAAACCGTCTTTAATTTGGCTTTTTGAAGCCATTCCTACGATTCCGTAGCAATCTACAGCTGCACCACCTGCAATCATAGCAATTACATCGTTTGAAATATCGATTTGCCCTAATTTGTTAGTTAGTTCGATGGACATTTATCGTTCCCCCTTTAATGTGTAGTAGAGCTGAGTCTCTTTAAAACATACCTACAGCTACTATACAATACTTGCTTGACTAAAGTCATTTTACTATAACTACTATATTTTTAAAAGCTAAAGTAACCATGTATTATATAAAATACCCCTTATATGCCCTAATATTCCCTCATCCATATCATAGTGTCTAGTATTAACCTTGGGATTAACTACGGTTTTTTTAAGAAGTCTATCAATTATTTCACCATGAATAAGATAGAAAAATTTTACTTATCTTCCTAAATAACAATTGCTTTAACATCAGTGAAGAGAATGTTTGCAAGGATTGTTGCTATTCAATGCAGGATATAGATTATTTAAATAAAGTTTTGGGAGATCACAACGCATCATTTCGGTAGAAATCACTGGAAACAAGGAGGAAGGATAGTCTATTAAATTCAAATAGTAGCATTCTTACGAAGAGAAGCTGATCGATTGAGATAAGCCTCTCCACTTTCAAACCCCGAAAGTAATTCAGTTTATCTTTTCAACACGAAAACCTAAGCTAGGTTAGCGGCTTCATTTAGTTGTTCAGGCGATCGTGCCACACCCAAGGTAGCTGCGCCAATTTCTTGAATGGTTAGAGTCAAAGTATCTATCATTTGTTGAACTTTTGCAGCTCTTTTTGAACTTTCTTACGCTGATTCGGCAATTTTTTCAAATACCGTATTTGTGTTTATAGCTGTTTCTTTTCCACTTAAAACGGCTTGATCAACTTGATTAAGAGAATTTGTAACATCTGACGTAATCAAGTTGGATTGATTAACTAAAGTTTGAATTTTTGCGACTGAACCTTTTGTTTGTGCAGCAAGCTTCCTTACCTCTCCAGAGACAACTGCAAACCCTTTTCCACGCTCCCCGGCTCTTGCGGATTCAACCGCTGAATTTAATGCTAATAAATTTGTTTAATCAGCAATTTCTTTTACGAGTGAAACGACTTGTACCATTCTCTGACTCGAGTTTTTAATTGTTGAAAAAGTCCATTCATTTATTCGGTGTCTTTCGTGACATCTTGAATTTTCCCGACTAATTCCAGCATACTCATTTTCCCACTTTCCGCTAATTGTTGTGCGGAACTCGTTTCTTGATTTGTTTGGTGAACTGACTCTTTAACTTCAACATTGTTCTGAACGAGCGTTTCCATTGAAGCATGTGTTTGTTCTGCAAAGGCAACAAGTTCTGTACTTATGTCAAAAATTTCCCTTTAAGATCCAGATTAATTTGTTCATATTGTTGCGATTGTTGACGAAAATTTCCTTCTTCGTACTTCTCTACGACAATTTGCTGTTTTAAGTTTAATAGTTTAAGAGATGATTGGATGAGGACGACCTGTCGATCTGATTGACTTTCTAATTCAAAAACGGATTGAATCACCCACTCTTGAAGAGTCTGAAATACCCCCATATACCAATCGGGCTTTAAGCCAATTCTGTAATGGATCATGGCAACACATAATCTTTTTTCGACAAATTCATCATCTATTACTCCATTAAATAATTCGATAAAATGCCTCGTTAACGTTTGTCTTAATTTCTCCACTGAACTATATTGATTAATGATTGTTTCTAACTGCGGAATTACCAATATCGTTCGATGGCATGAATCGACTATTTCAGGGACATTTTCCTCAATCATTGGCTGGAGAGTCGTAATATTACTTAAATCTTGTTCTGTAATATGAAGTATAGTGATTTTCTCAGAAGTAGCAGAACCCAATACATTTATTTCTCCCTTTTTCATCACAAAATCTTTGTTTTTTTCTTCTTCATCAAACCCAACATGTACAACACACTCTGTCTATACAGTTTTCGTTGAAACGGACTCCAACAAAAACTTCCAAATATTTTCCGTTTTTTGATCAAACTCAAAAGTTAGATGAAAAAAAAGTGAATTCAGCCTATTTCTTTCATATCTTAAGTCCTAGATTTCCCACTTTCCCAAACTGTCTATTCCATTACAATTTCTTATGAATGTATTTAAAGTGTGTTACGTCCCACAACATGATTTAGGATTATTGCAAACCGTCCCATTTTCTAAACGGCACCACATTTCTAAATAAGTTTTTGTTTGTGTATTGCATTATGGTGAGGGGTGTGATAAATTATTAAAGTATGTTTGAGATATTGAATGATTTGTGAATCTGAAATTACTATTCAGCTTCATTTTTGTGAGGAGGGAATAACATGCCAAAAAAATGCGTAGTTACAGGCCGTAAAGCTCGTTCTGGTAACGCTCGCTCCCACGCGATGAACGCTACTAAGCGTACTTGGGGCGCTAACCTTCAAAAAGTTCGCATTCTTGTAGACGGAAAGCCTCAACGTGTATGGGTTTCTGCAAGAGCACTAAAATCAGGTAAAGTGGAACGCGTTTAATACGCGCTCAAGGTATTTGCATAACTGCAAATACCTTTTTATTTTTATCTCCTCCTGTTTCTTAGTTATTTTTTGAATTGTCATAGACATATTACATACGAAAAGGATCCCTCGAAACCTATTATTTTCACATTTTATTTACATTTGCGAAAACAGCCTATCATAAAAAAAGAAAACACCCCTGCGGGTGTTTTCTTTTTTTACTATTCTTTCTTAAACGTTCCAAGCATGGCACGTACGAGCCCACCTAGAAATCTTGGTAATTTAATGGTATAAAATCTCATAGTAAAATTCCCTCCTCATGAATCGTAAAGCCATATTCCTTATTGACGTTGTATTCTATTCTTCGGAAAGTTTTTTGTACATGATTGAAAGGATTTTAATCTTCGCTTCTTACCATCAATAATATGCCGTCGCTAAATGAAAAAGTACCATTGAATTGAATTAGTTCATTACTAATACAAAGTGTAGACCCTAATGAAATATGATGATTGATTAACTCATACTTAAATCCTGACAGAGTTAAACCTCTCACCTCTTGGCTGACGGGGAAAAAAGATATGTATCTTTTGGAATCCAGTTTTTCAATTGTATAATGTCCCGGTTGAAAGACATTCAAGCGATTTTTTCGGTCAATCAATTCGATTTTTATTGATTCTTCTTTATTCATTGTGCGAATTAGCAATTGAATATTCGCCATAAAATGATCTAGTCGGCCACCAGTCCCTCCAAAAATACGGATTTTGTCGGGATTCTGCTTTACAGCCCAATTTAGGGCAAGCTCCATATCTGTTTCATCTTTCTCTGGTTGATATTGATTAATCTGCTTGGCATATTGTTGAATTTCTTCCCATTCCTCTTGAGATACCGAGTCAAAATCACCAAATGCCCTTTCAGGTATGATCCCTTGTTTTAACAAGATATAAACACCCTTGTCAACCCCGACCCATAGGACATTTTTTTCATTCCATTCGGATAATAAAGGGAGTTCCGTTTGAGGTCCTCCTCCTACAATATAAATATTCAATTCTATCACCCCTTCAAGCGTTTTATTACTCTATTCATAACCTAAATCACTTTCCTTGTCTTCATACAGGACTCTATGTTATATATCATTGCTACTGAAACGATAATTTTAAGAAACATCTATTTTAGTATAGATTTCATTTAATTAACTACAAACAAAAGTCTCGAAAACAGCCTAACCCGCAAATAAAAGAGGAGGCTTCTGAAGAAACACTCTCCCCCTTAAGCTCTCCTCTTGTTTATTTCGACAATACTCCTAGGCGGATGGCTTCAATCGCCTGTTGACGATTCTCTTGGCTATAAATAGCAGAACCTGCAACGAACACATCTGCTCCTGCTTCATAGCATAACTTCGCAGTTTCTGGATTGATTCCCCCATCCACTTCAATTTCAATGGCTAATCCTTTTTCGCGAATCCAGTTTCGAACGGTGGTAATTTTCGGCAAAACAGTTGAAATAAAGGACTGACCACCAAATCCAGGATTCACGGTCATCAGCAGAACCATATCAACTTCTTCAAGCACATGTTGAATCATTTCAGGTGGAGTACTGGGATTCAAAACAACTCCCGCTTTTACCCCGTACGATTTAATTTGTTGAAGTGTACGATGTAAATGGGGACACGCCTCAGCATGGACAGTAATAATGTCGGCTCCTGCTTTCGCAAAATCCTGAATATACCGTTCTGGGTGTTCGATCATTAAATGAACATCTAATGGCATTTTCGTAATCGGACGAACAGCTGCAACGATCAAAGGACCAATGGTGATATTGGGTACGAAATGACCATCCATCACATCAATATGGATATAATCTGCTCCTCCTCTTTCAACATCTTCAATTTCATTTTTCAGTTGAGCAAAATCGGCTGACAATATGGATGGGGCAATTTTAATCATAGTTAATACCTCGGCTTTCTGTCTTTAATTTCTTCGTAAAACTGTTGGTAATGTTCATAGCGATATTCAGGAATTTCACCTGAATTCACCCCTTGTTTAACGGCACATTTCGGCTCATTCATATGGAGGCAGCCTCTGAATTTGCACTTTTCACCGAATTTCACAAAGTCTGGAAAGCAAAGCGGCAATTGATCTAGCTCAATACTTGTAAATTCTAACGAACTAAAACCTGGAGTATCTGCAACAAACCCTCCTTCAATTGCGATGAGTTCAACATGCCTTGTAGTGTGCTTCCCCCTTCCAAGGTGGGAAGAGATATCATCTGTTTTTAAAGCTAAATCAGGTTGAAGGGCATTTAGTAAGGAACTTTTCCCTACTCCCGATTGTCCCGCAAACACAGAGATTTGATCTCGAATATACGGACTTAACTCATCTAGTCCCTCCATTGAAAAAGAAGATGTGGCGATCACTTCATATCCTATCGATCGGTATTGTTCAATATATGAAAGAATTTGTCCCTTCATCTCTTCGGGAACAATGTCCATTTTTGTCACACAAATAAGTGGAGTGATTTCCTTCTCTTCAATCAAAACTAGAAAACGATCCAACAATGAGGTACTAAAGTTAGGTTCTACAGCTGAGAAAACCAGAATTGCTTGCTCCACATTCGCAATGGGCGGACGAACTAACTCATTTTTTCGAGGCTTTACTTCTAAAAGATAGCCTTCCTTTTCGTTTTCTGCTTGAAAAACAACATAGTCACCTACAAGAGGGGTAATTTTATTTTTACGAAAAACCCCTCTCCCTCTGCATTGGACAACTCTGTCGCCATCTTGAACATAATAAAATCCACTCAGAGCTTTGATAATTTTTCCTTTAGGCATTTCAGTCCTCCTCTTATCACTCACGTTATTGTGCTTGTTCAAATGTCAGTTCATCCTCCAAAATCACTTCTCCATCTCTAATCACCTTCCACGTAGCCTTATCTCCTTCTTCAATATAGAAATTGAACGTGTACGGTTTATCGGCTGTGATTTGAAAAGTATCAACTTCTTCATTGCTTACGGTTGAATCTTGATAATAAACTGTCACTTCATTCGGACTTGAATCCTCTGGCGGCTCTGAAGGCTCATAGGGAATCGTAATGGTTTTGGTCACTTGTCTTGGAGGTAATGGCTCTTTTCCTTTTGATAAGACGACCTTTACTGTAGATCCTACTTCTATTTCAGTGCCTGGTTGAGGAGATTGACGAATGACACGATTGGGTGAAACTGTACCACTATACTCGTAGTCGTCTTCAATCGTGATATTGATTTTCTTATCTTCTTCATAGTTATTAAGTTCATTAAATGACATATTTTGCAAATCATCTAACGTAACTATTTCAACGCCCTGACTCACATCAAGAGTGATTTCTGTTTCGCTCGGCACGAATAGTTCCCCAGATTCTAAACTTTGTTTCGTGATGGTTCCTTCAGGTTCAGTACTATAATCAAGTTCCTGGTTCACGGTAAAACCAGCTGCTTCTAATTGCTTTTTGGCCTGTTCATAACTTTTGCCAACGTAATTTTCGAGTGAATATGTTTTTTTACCCGAACTAATAAAAAGGTCTATTTTGGATCCTTCTTTTACGAAACTACCTGCTTTTGGCTCACTTTTGATAATTAGTCCTTTTTCTATCTCTTCATCGGAAATTTCTTTTTCTGCTCCCACATCGAGCTCATGGTTTACAATGATGCTATAAGCTTCACTTAAGCCCTTTTCACTTATATCAGGAACTTCTACATCCTTTGGTCCCATCAATTGTGGAAGCACAAAATATGCTGCTGTTCCTAATCCCACTACCATTAAAAACAATAATATCCATGGCCATTTCCTTCTTTTCTTTGGATTCTGAATGGGCTGTTGCGGCGTCTGAACATTTGTGAGTTCTGACGTATCATGAATTTTTGTATCCGAAAGATGACTATCAACGTGTTGATCCGTTATCACCGGTATCGCACGCGTCGCCTCTTCATCAATCGGTACAGAGAATTTCGGTTCATTTAACCTGTTTGGATCTAATGATGAAGATAGATCCTCTCGCATTTCTTCTACATTGTTGTAACGCTGAAAAGGATCCTTTGCCGTCGCTTTTAATACGATATTCTCAATGCTTTGAGGTACCTCTTGATTCCATCTTTTCAATGAAGGGGTTTCTGCCTGTAAATGTTTTAAGGCAATCGATACCGCAGATTCCCCTGAGAACGGAAGACGCCCTGTAAACAATTCGAACATGACGATTCCGAGTGAATAAATATCAGATTTATTGGTTGCCATACCGCCTCTTGCTTGTTCTGGAGATAAATAATGGACAGAACCTAAGACGGAATTAGTTTGTGTTATAGAAGTATTTGTCAACGCCATGGCGATCCCAAAATCGGTGATCTTTACTGTACCTCCATGATCGATCAAAATATTCTGTGGCTTAATATCTCGGTGAATAATATGGTGTTGATGAGCATGTTCGATGGCCGACGTTAACTGTTCCATAATATCAATCGCTTTATCCAACGAAACAGGATAGTACTTTTGTATGTATTGCTTAAGCGTTAACCCATCAATATACTCCATTACTAAATAATAAATTCCATCATCTTCACCGACATCAAAAATATTCACGATATTAGAATGAGCAAGACTTGTTGCTGATTGGGCTTCCCGTTTAAATCGTCGAATAAATTCATCTTCATTTGCAAAATCCATCCGCAAAACTTTTATCGCCACATCACGGTCAAGAATCATATCTGTAGCAAGGTATACGTTCGCCATTCCTCCTCCACCAATCGTTTCGAGGACTTTATAGCGACCACTAATTCTTTTTCCTATTAACAACCCTTTCACCTACTCTCATAGCCATCAACATATTCAAGCAAAACAATAGAAATATTATCTTCGCCTCCATGTTCATTAGCTAAGCCAATCATATTCTGTGCCCTGTCTTGTAAACTGGTTGAAGATGTAAGAATAATCATCATTTCATCCTCAGACAATTTATTACTTAGTCCATCTGAACATAAAAGTAACAAATCTTCCTCTTCAAACATAATGGTTTTAACGTCTACTTCTACTGAATTCTCAGTTCCTAATGCTCGGAGGAGGACATTCTTCCTGGGATGCATCTCAGCATCTTCGCGTGAAATTTGGCCGGTTCTCACCAATTCATTTACAAAAGAATGATCATTCGTCATTTGATGTAATCCTGTTTCATTATGTATGTAGCCACGACTATCGCCAATATTTGCGATGGTCAAAAAACGATTTGTGCAAATTGCTGCCACAACAGTGGTCCCCATTCCTTCACACCCAGGATGTTCGCTCGCATGTTCGTAAATCTTTTTATTCACGTTTAAAATATGCGTATTGAACCAGTCCTCAGATGCCTGAGCGGTTTCGAACTTATCCGTTTGTTGCCAATATTGCGCTAGTAGTTCCACGGCCATTTCGCTTGCAATATCACCAGCATTATGACCTCCCATACCATCAGCAACGATAGCAAGGCGGTCTCCATGGGAATTCACAAAAACTCCTCCATGATCTTCATTATGCTGACGAACTTTCCCTGTATCTGTGAAAAAAACAGCTTTCATATTCGTCACCTCGTTTCATCTTCTCTATCAATACAATTGCAATCAAATATCATTATGCACTTCATGAGGTAGTCAGTCCATCATAATCGGTAACCCACTAGACGTGCTCGAGCCGTTTAGTGACTAGCGCTGGTTTTTTCGGTCTGTTATATCAATACGACTTTCACCATAAATTCTCCTGTTTTACGTTAGAGAATCTATCCTAAAGTGGCTCTTAATAGGATTCTTTTTTGATAAAGCTTGAAATGAAAAACCCATCACCACCAAAGTCTTGCGGAAGGACTTGAAGAGTGTTTTTTTCAATCAACGGTTGAACGAATTCAGGTAGTGTCGACAGCGGATGAAGTTCAAAATCTGAATGTTTTTCCAAAAAAGCATCTACCGTTCCTTTATTTTCATTTTGGTCCACTGTGCACGTACTATAAACAAGAATTCCACCTTTTTTCAAAAGAGGAGCTACTTCATCCAAAATGTCTAGTTGAATTTTTTGCAAAGACATGAGATCTTTTTCTGTTTTATTATACTTAATATCCGGCTTTCTTCTTAATACCCCTAAACCCGAACATGGAGCGTCTACGAGAATACGATCTAGTGACTCATTATCAATAATATTTTGTGCTTTTCGACTATCGGTCGTCTTGGTTGTGATGTTGGTTAATCCCAACCTATCAGCATTTTCACGAATAAGCTTCACTTTGTGTTCATGTAGATCAAGAGCGAGCACGCTCCCAGTATTGTCTAATTTTTCTGCAATATGGGTTGTTTTACCTCCTGGAGCTGCACATGCATCTAGCACATTTAGTCCTTTTTCAAGCCCAAGAGCATATGCAACAATCATCGAGCTTTCATCCTGGATGGTGAATAATCCTTTTTTAAACGCAGATGTTTTCGCTAAATTCCCTTTTATAGCGCGAATTGCTTCGGGGATAATCACACTTTTTTCTACCTCAACGCCTTCCTCATGTAACATATCAACGACTGCATCCACTGTAATTTTTGTGACATTGACTCGTGCGGATTGAAAAGGAGCAAGAATATTGGTTTCACACATTTTTTTCGTTTTTTCAATCCCGAACTGTGCAACCCATCTATTCACTAACCAAAGAGGGTGACTGGTTTCCACACTGAGTCGTTCTACTTCGTCCTTAATTAGGTCTAATGATTGAACACCATCGCGTTGAACCGACCGCAAAACACCATTAACCATGCCGGATATGCCTTTATGACCTTTTCGCTTCGAAATTTCAACCGCCTCAAAAATAACCGCTCTGTCTGGAATTTTATCTAGGTAGAGCATTTGATAAAGGGAGAGTCTCAGCAGTTGCTGAACCCAACTTTCAATCTTCTTTTTCAAAAAAGGCGTTAAATAATAGTCTAGTGTTAGTTTTCGTTGAATAGTACCATACGTTAATTCTGTCACTAAACCAATATCCGGACCTGTTAATTCGTATTTTTTTATTACTGAATTTAGCAAAAGATTACTATATGCTTGATTTTTTTCAACTGATTCTAAAACTTCTAACGCCGCTTCACGTACCGATTTTTTTTGTTTACTCATAATCTACTCCTAATACAACTCCTTCGGTCAATCCTGAGCCAGCCCCTCGTAAATATTGTTCCGCACTCATTTGTTTTTTCCCCGAGGGTTGTAATAATATAATCTTTATACTTATTAAGTTTCCAGTTGCTACTACAAATCCGTCTTCATGGATTTCAATAACTTCTCCAGGAGTTCCCTCTGATTTGGACTGAACTTTCTCTCCCCACCATACCTTAACTACTGATCCTCCTAAAGTTGTAAAAGCTACTGGCCATGGGTTCATTCCACGAATGTGATTGTAAATCTCTTCTCCCGTTTTTGACCAATCAATTTTCTCTTGATTTCGTTTAATATTTCGTGCAAATGTGGCAATTGAATGATCTTGAGGAGTCGCAACAATTTCTTTAGCAATCAGTTTAGGCAATGTATCAGCTAATAAATTTGATCCTGCCATACTTAGTTTATCATGAAGACTACCAACATGGTCTCGCTCGTCAATGTTTACTTCAACTTTACTAATCATATCCCCAGCATCAAGGGCCTCAACCATATACATGATCGTCACGCCAGTTTTTTCATTTCCACGAATAATGCTGTAATGGATAGGCGCTCCCCCCCTTAAATCGGGAAGTAATGAAGCATGAACATTAATACATCCTAAAGGAGGGGCTTCTAATAATGCAGTCGGTAATATTTGGCCAAACGCAGCCGTGATAATTAAATCAGGATTTAAGGATAGAATTTTTTCAACTTCTTCTTCTTGACGAATTTTTTCGGGCTGGAACACGGGAATTCCTTGCTTTATGGCTTCTATTTTCACTGGTGGAGGAGTTAACACACGCTTTCTTCCTACAGGTCGGTCCGGTTGAGTGACGACGCCGATAACCTCATACCCCTCTGTAATAATTCTTTGTAGGACTGGCACCGAAAAATCCGGTGTTCCCATAAATACGATTTTTGTCATTCATTCTCATACCTTTCTAGTTCTTCTTCTTCAACATAACGAATCACCTTGCTCGTGAACAAAACCCCTTGGAGATGATCAATTTCATGTTGGATAGCTCTAGCCAAAAATCCATTTGCGTCGATCTCAAAGGTCCGTCCTTTCCGGTCTTGAGCCTGCACTTTGACAAAACTCGGTCGGGTAACTTCTCCATAAAGACCCGGAAAACTTAAGCACCCTTCCAAATCTGTTTCCTTACCTTTACTTTCGAGAATTACAGGGTTAATTAACTCAATCGTCCCTGCCTCATCTCCTATGTCTACGATTGCGATGGATCGACTCTCACCTATTTGTGGTGCTGCTAAACCGACACCATCAGCTTCTATCATCGTTTCATACATATCTTGTAACAGTTTTTTTAGCTTTTTATCGAAAACCGTTACTTGTTGAGTAGATTGTTCAAGAATCTCTGCTGGATGCTTAACAATAGAAATAATTGCCATTTTTTCCTCCTAATAAACATATACTTACATCATCATAAATGGATTCATATCGATTGAAATCGTCAACCCTTCAGATGAATATTGTGTTTGATAATGCTCCAATAATGCCTTAAGTGTTTCTGATAAGCCTGGTTCCCGCTTGTATTTTATCAGACATTGATATCGATATCTATCGTTTATTCTCGGAATAGGAGAGGCTGATGGTCCCAATACAATTGCCTCTTTTGAAAGTCGCTGGGAAATAAACTTAGTCATTTTCTCTGCGATATTCACCACTTTTAAAAGATCTTCATGTGTAACGTTAACAAGTGTTAGGAAATAAAAAGGAGGATAACTCGATAGCTTTCTCATGCTCATTTCCTGCTGATAAAACGCATCAAAATCTTGCTGACTGGCTAATTGAATAGAATAATGCTCCGGAGTGTAAGTCTGAATAACCACTTCACCTGGTAATTCATGTCTACCTGCTCTCCCGCTCACTTGTGTTAATAATTGAAACGTTTTTTCAGCTGAACGAAAATCCGGTAAGTGGAGCATCGTATCAGCGCTCAGGACTCCAACAAGAGTGATATTCGGAAAGTCTAGACCTTTAGCAATCATTTGAGTGCCTAATAAAATATCCGCTTTCCCTTCAGAAAAGGCGTTCAATAACTTTTCATGGGCACCTTTCCTACTTGTTGTGTCTACGTCCATTCGAATAATACGTGCTTCTGGCAATAATTTTGTTAGTTCTTCTTCTACTTTTTGTGTTCCCGTTCCAAAATACCGAATATAATCACTTTGACAATCTGGGCAGTTTTTCGGAACTGCTTCTTCGTGACCGCAGTAATGACATTTCATACGGCTAGAAGAGCGATGGTATGTCAACGAGATATCACAATGTGGACATTGAAGGACGAATCCACAATCTCGACACATAATAAAGGATGAGTATCCTCTTCGATTTAAAAACAGCACCGTTTGCTGTCTTTTTTCTACACGATCTTGTAGTTTTTCAAACAATTCACGGGAAAACATCGAGCGATTACCTTCTCTTAGCTCTTCCCTCATGTCAACAATCGACACAGACGGCAACGACTGTTGATTCATCCTACTTGGCAAGGATAGGAGGGTATACACTTGTTTTTGAGCTCTTGCAAACGACTCGAGCGATGGCGTAGCACTGCCTAATATCACCGGGCAATTGTACTGCTTTGCTCGGTGAATGGCGACATCTCTAGCATGATACCGTGGATTTTCTTCTTGTTTATAACTCGATTCATGTTCTTCATCTATGATGATAATACCTAAGTTTTCAAAAGGTGCAAATACCGCTGACCGAGCCCCTACGACCACTTTCACTTCTTTTCTTTGAATCTTTCGCCACTCATCATATTTCTCTCCTACAGAGAGCCCTGAATGTAATACTGCCACATCATTACCAAAACGACCTTTAAATCGATGAACCATCTGGGGAGTTAACGCAATTTCGGGAACCAAGACTATCGCTTCTTTTCCGCTCAATAACATCCGTTGAATAGATTGCAAATAAATCTCTGTTTTTCCACTACCTGTTACTCCATAGAGCAAAAATGTGTCGTGTTGGTTTGCATCGATAGAGGAAAAAATTGGAGCAATCGCTGATTCTTGATCAACTGTTAACTCAAGAGGAGTGGTTTTTTGAAATGTGCGATCTCCGTAAGGGTCACGATAAACTTCTTGAGTAGACTCTTTGACCAACCCTTTTTTTATTAACGTTTTAAGTGTGGAAGCCGACGCTTTACTACCTTCTAAAACATCGTTTACGGGAAGTGCGCGCTTTTCCTCTAGCAAAAATGAGAGTATGTCTTTTTGTTTTTGAGCAATTTTCGGCAACGTAGCCAGCGTGCGTTGAACTTCATCCTCATTATCGTTTAATGAAACGATTCTAATATTCCGTTTCTTGCCTCTCTGCTTTACAATATACAAAATCTCAAGATTATCTTTTTTCACTTCTTGATAGAGAAGTGACAATAGATTGTCTGCCTCTGCTTGCTTCCAACTTAGATTTTTCCCTTTATCAAACCAAGGTTGCAGCTCTACAGGAAGCTGTGAAATAGGGCAGCAAAGAATAAATTCTTTTTCATACTTGGCTTTCATCGCTGCAGGAAGCATAGCCTGAAAAGCCGAAACTTTATAGCACAATGTTTCCTTCGTTAGCCAGGTACCTAATCCCAATAACTCTTCATTTAATACCGGCAACATATCGACAGGTGCTGATATTTTTTTTAATTTGTCAAAAGTACTTGTGGACTTCAGTTCTACTACAAATCCTTGTACTTTACGAGGACCAAAAGGAACGATTACTCTCATTCCAGGTAGAATGCTCCCACTCCATTCATCCGGAATCAAATAATCGAACGTTTTGTCTGTCTGCCTTGCCGGTACATCCACAATAATGGAGGCGATGGTGTTTCTCATGAATGTCCTTCCACTCGTTTGGAAATTTCCGTTAGTATCTCCACAGCTGTCTGTTTTTTAGATAGTAATGGCAATTCCTTTTTGTGACCATCTTTCATATATAGGGTGACAATATTTGTATCTCCCCCGAATCCAGCTCCTTCGGTGGTGACATTATTTGCTACAATCATATCAAGATTTTTCTTTTTTAATTTTATAGACGCATATTCTTCTAATGAGTGTGTTTCTGCTGCAAATCCCACTAAGAATTGATTCGTTTTGGTTTCACCTAATGTCTTTAAGATGTCTCTGGTTCGCTTTAACTCAAGAATCAAATGGCCCTCTTGTTTTTTTAGTTTTTTATTCGACACATTCATAGGCGTATAATCTGCAACAGCTGCGCTCTTTATCACAATATCCTGGCTAGGATATTGTTCCATGACGGACTCATACATCTGCTGAGCACTTTCTACTGAGATTACATTCACCCCTTTCGGAGGTTGTAAAAATGAAGGTCCTGATATTAGCGTCACTTCTGCCCCCCACTCATTAGCAATCTCGGCTAGAGAATAGCCCATTTTACCAGATGAATGATTGGTAAAGAATCGAATTGGATCAACACTTTCACGAGTCGGTCCCGCTGTTATCAATATTCTTTTTCCTTGTAATAGTTGAGGCGATAAAAATTGGTTTTCTATTAGCGAAACAATTTTTTCTGGTTCTTCAAGGCGCCCCTTACCCACATATCCACAAGCCAAATACCCTTCACTAGGTTCTACAAACTTATATCCAAAAGAAGCTAATGTCTTAATGTTTTTTTGGAGAGCTGGATGGTCATACATATGTACATTCATTGCCGGAGCGATCCATACTGGCGCTGTGCTAGCAAGTAACGTAGTAGTTAGCATATCATCAGCGATTCCGTTAGCCAATTTCCCGATTACATTTGCCGTAGCAGGTGCTACAAGAATAAGATCTGGCCAATCTGCTAAATCTATGTGTGCGATGACTGAAGGATCTTTCTCATCAAACGTATCTATGTAAACAGCATTACGAGAAAGCGCCTGAAATGTTAATGGTGAAACAAATTCTTGTGCTGATGAAGTCATCAACACCTTCACATTTGCCCCCGTTTGGACAAGCTTACTTGTTAGAGCAGCTGCTTTATAAACAGCAATACCACCAGATACACAGAGCAATATATTTTTTTCCGAAAGCATATTAAAACCCCCATCAGGAAATATTCTTTTTAAAGATTATACCGTAAGAAACGGAAAAGCGCTCTTTCGGCTTCCATCACTTTACTGAGTTAATATCTTTTCATAAGGCTCTTTTTATACGAAAATGGGTTTTGATGCTGATTTTGACACAAAAAAGCACCCTCCCTAAAATGGAATGACCATTTTTAAAGATTGGCTATGGCACCATTACTTGATTTAAGCTGGTTTTGATTTTTGGATATCTACC
>NZ_JAYKTS010000008.1:92604-137194 GCF_037024155.1 Bacillus sp. 2205SS5-2 | reverse complement strand
AGGTAGATATCCAAAAATCAAAACCAGCTTAAATCAAGTAATGGTGCCATAGCCAATCTTTAAAAATGGTCATTCCATTTTAGGGAGGGTGCTTTTTTGTGTCAAAATCAGCATCAAAACCCATTTTCGTATAAAAGAGCCATTAGTTAAAATAGGAAAAATTTGTTCCGATCTCCAGCAGCATCACCCAAAGCGCGTTATCAAATGTTTTGTCTTAGGGGAATCCCCTTAATGAACGAGCATTCTTCTCGTGAGATTCGGCATATCCGGTTCTAATTCCCTGTATTCTTCATTAGTAATGTATCAAGGGAGCATGTAGTTGAGGAGTGAATCTGCGTGAATATTGATTGCGTTTTCTCGGGTGGGGGCATAAAGGGCTTCGCTTTAATTGGTGCCTATCAAGCCATTGAAGAAAAGGGTTTTACTTTAAAACGAGTGGCGGGTACAAGTGCAGGGGCAATTATTGCAGGTCTAGTTGTGGCCGGTTATAAGAGTGAAGACTTAACTAGTATTATGTCGGAAATGAATCTAATGGAATTATTAGATCCGGGACTTCGATTTATACCCGGTCCTATAGGCAAATGGATTTCTATCTACTTTTATTTAGGGTTATATAAAGGAAGAAGGCTGGAAGAATGGATAGAAGGGAAACTTCGTGTTCGTGGAATCCAAACATTTGCCGATTTACCACCAGAATCATTGCGCGTAGTTGCATCTGATCTCACGAATGGACGTTTACTCGTTTTGCCTGATGATCTGAGTAAATATGGGATTGATCCTCAAGGGTTTTCGGTAGCTAAAGCGATTTACATGAGTGCAGCACTACCCTTTTTTTTTCAACCTGTAAAATTAAAAACGAATACCGGAAAGCTAATTGTTGTAGATGGAGGAGTATTAAGTAGTTTTCCGATGTGGCTGTTTCACCAGGACCAAATGAAAAAAACTCGTCCTGTTCTCGGCGTGAAGTTGAGTCATAGTTATGAAGACTTACCAAAACATGAAATTGATAATGGGTTGGATATGTTTGAAGCACTGTTTGAGACTATGAAGGAAGCGCATGATGCACGCTATATATCGAGAAAATTAGAAAAAAATATTATCTTCATTCCAACAGAAGGAATCCTAACCACGGATTTTTCCTTAACCGAAGAGAAAAAAAACGCCCTTATTGTATATGGGCGTAAAATGGCAGATGAATTTTTATCAAATTGGACGTATTGAACAGAGCTATAAGCTGGCTCTGTTTTTCTTTTTGTTCTTTTTACCTTCAATAACGGTTAATTTAACATCGGATCGTTTTCGTAAAGGGCGTTGTCGAGTGGCAGATTTCGTTGGTTTAGTTGATTTTGATTTTAGCCGTTTTCTAGACTGTTTTGCTGCATTCAAATAAGCTTTTTGTTGTTTGAAACCGCCACTTCCAAGTCTTCTCTTCATGATGAAGCGATATACGATAAAAATGATGCCTGCTGAAAGTACTAAATAAAAACCATATCGAACAATGCTCATCGGATCATTTAAGAGAGAAAACAAAAAGCCAAATATCGCAAGTGCAATTACAGAGAGAATCAATAGGGATCGAAAGCGCATAACAGTCACCTCCTCCTGATCTTTTAGGAAATACTTGTCTATATTTGTTCCTATATCATCATTTTAGACAATTTCTTCAGTATTTAATCTCAATTTCGGGTTGTTTTCCAAATTTAATCTTTCTTCAAGGCTCTTTTTAGATCCACTGTTTTATACCTATTTACCATTAAATGGAACTAATCGTCTTTTCAGTGATTTCGTTTGAAAACAGGAGAAGATACCTCAAAATATATTACTTTGAGAAGCGACATTTTTTGTGGAAACCGCTTTTCACCCTCCTTGTTTTCAGAAGTTTTAGGTGGGTTTGTTGAGAAGGTTACTTTCAACCCACACCCAATCGATACCGGGCTTGGTCCCCATTTCATTGAGTGCAATAGGCGATTGAAATCATTGTAACACTGCATAGCTTTTTCATTCGAGTTATTTCCATTCTACTAAAAAAAAACTTAATAAACTAGGATGTAATTTTATGAATTTTTTCGGAAGGTTTTTTGGAAGATGGACATAATGAAAGTAGGAGGTGTCATGATGGCAGAAGAAAATGAAATACAAAACCTCGAACAAAATCAAAAAGAAAAGCCTATTTCATTTGTGATGAATGTTGTGATAACTGGATTTATAGGTGGGCTTTTATGGAGTGGTATAGCCTATTTTGCGTATTTATTTCATTTTACCACGATTAACCCCAACATCATTTTTGAACCATGGGCTGTCGGTGGATGGAAGGATTCTTGGATTGGCTACATTCTAGCTCTTGTAGGTTATGGAATGGTTTCTAGCGGTGCTGCCCTTGTTTATTACGGCCTTTTGCGTAAATTAAAATCAATGTGGGTGGGTGCAGCATATGGAATTGGGTTATTTTTAGCTGTCGTTCTCATTTTAAATCCTCTTTTTAAAAGCATGAAAGGCTTAACTGAGATGGAACTCAACACATTGATAACATGTGTATGTGTGTATGTGTTGTATGGCGTGTTCATTGGTTTTTCGATTTCATACGAAGAAGAAGAGAGGAAAAAACAAGAAAGACAAGAAAGACAAGGAAGCGAAGAAAGCGTCCAGACCTAACGTATCATTGTTATTGCCAGTGATTGTTAAAGGCTGTTTTCACAAAGATTGTGGCTTTTCGAATTAGCCCTCAATTCGTGATGAAGATTGACTTCGGGCACCTTTACGCCCCATTTTTAACCCGAAATGAGGAATGAAAAGAGTATTTTCATCCTTTTTTGTATGCTACAGCAACAAAGTATGCGAAAAGAGCCTTATTAAAAGAGGTATGTTAGAATGTTCTTGGTGAACATTCTTTTTTTTAGGGTGATATAATGGAGAAGTTATTGTTGTTAAATGGGCCTAATCTTAATCGATTAGGGAAAAGAGAGCCGGAGATCTATGGTTCTACGACGCTCAAACAACTAGAGGAGAAAATGAGAAACATTGCTCATGGAAAGGGCTATGAATTGGAAACGCTTCAATCAAACCATGAAGGGGTATTGATAGACGCCTTACATTTAGCAGAGGATAATGGGATAAAAGGGGTTGTCATCAACCCTGGTGCCTTAACACATTATAGTTATGCTCTAAGAGATGCTATTGCGTCCATTTCTACCCCTGTGTTTGAGGTCCATATCTCAAATATTCACGCACGAGAATCCTTTCGGCATAAATCCATTACGGCACCTGTGACAAGAGGACAGATTGTCGGTTGTGGAATGTTTGGCTACGAATTAGGTTTAGAAGCTTTAATAAAATTTATTAGGGGAGTGTAGCAATATGAATAAATTAACCAAATTAAGAGAACAAATGTCCAAAGAGAATATTGAAGGTCTATTATTATCCAGTACATATAACAGAAGATATATGACTAACTTCACAGGTTCTTCAGGTGTAGCAATTATCACAGAAAGTCAGGCATTATTCATCACTGATTTCCGTTACACAGAACAAGCGATGTCTCAGTGTGAAGGGTTTGAAATCATTGAACATAAAGGGTCGATTGTGACTGAAGTAGCTAAAAACGTAAAAGAACTTGGGATAAACAAGTTAGGGTTTGAAAAAGATCATATGACCTATACCACGTATGATGCGTATAATAAAGAACTTGAAGCAGAATTAGTTCCAGTGGCTGGAGTGGTCGAAAACTTACGCTTGATTAAGACCTCATCAGAGATTAAGATATTAAAGGAAGCTGCTGACATTGCAGATGCTGCATTTAAGCATATTTTGGATTACATTCAACCTGGCAAAACAGAGCTTGACGTTTCCAATGAGTTAGAATTTTTTATGAGAAAATGCGGTGCAACCTCTTCGTCTTTTGATATTATTGTGGCATCTGGACATCGTTCTGCTTTACCCCACGGTGTTGCCTCTGAAAAGATCATCGAAAAAGGAGATTTTATCACGTTAGATTATGGTGCATACTACAAAGGCTATGTTTCTGACATGACTCGTACAATTTCTGTAGGTGAGCCAAGTGATAAGCTAAAAGAAATTTATCAAGTGGTGTTAGATTCACAACTAAAAGCTATGGATGAGATCAAGCCTGGTATGACGGGTAAAGTTGCTGATGCTATTGCCCGTGACTACATAAAAGAGAAAGGCTATGGTGAATATTTTGGTCATTCACTAGGTCATGGAATTGGATTAGAAGTTCATGAAGGTCCAGGACTCTCCTTCCGGTCCGATGTGGTATTAACTCCAGGGATGATTGTCACAGTTGAACCTGGAATTTATCTAAAAGGAATCGGTGGCGTGAGGATTGAAGATGATACAATCATTACAGAAAATGGAAATGAAGCACTAACCCATTCGACCAAAGATTTAATTATTTTGTAAACGATACAGGAGGATATACAATGATTTCAGTAAATGATTTTCGTACAGGATTGACCATTGAAGTGGATAATAGTATTTGGCGTGTGATGGATTTTCAACATGTTAAACCAGGTAAAGGTGCGGCATTTGTTCGTTCTAAATTGCGTAATCTTCGTACAGGAGCTATTCAGGAAAAAACGTTCCGTGCTGGTGAAAAAGTAGGGAAAGCTCAAATTGATAACCGCAGAATGCAGTATTTATATGCTAATGGCGATATGCATGTTTTTATGGACAATGAATCATATGAGCAAATCGAGCTTGCTGCTTCTGCAATTGAATATGAATTGAAATTCCTTAAGGAAAACATGGAAGTACAAATCATGATGTACCATGGTGAAACACTAGGTGTGGAACTTCCTAACACTGTTAACCTTGTCGTGACTGAGACTGAACCAGGAATTAAAGGGGATACAGCTTCAGGCGGGACTAAACCAGCAACTGTTGAAACTGGATTAACTGTGCAGGTTCCATTTTTTGTGAACGAAGGAGATGTGTTGATTATCAACACCACTGATTCTAGCTACGTTTCACGAGGATAAATCTAAAAGAGGAGAAAAGGGGGAGCCCTTTTCTCCTCTTTTTTTGATATGGCTGTTTTCGCTAAGATTGTTGCTTTTCACATCAGTCAATAAACAGAGATATCGCTTTGTTTCGGGGCATCTTTTCGTCTATTTTAGATGGTATCAACAGAAAAATGGATGACTTCATCAAAAGTTTGACTAAAGAGCCTTTTAGTAGTGTAAATCCGCTTAAAATAACAGCTACCGGAGAATCAATAGGTAACAAATATATTTTAATAAATACTTTAGAAATATACATCAGAAGAATTGATATAACTGGAAAGCCTAAAGATAGATAACAAAGCCAAGAATATTGTTTGTTTCATTCTCCCTGCCTTCGATATCAAGAAAGAATTTCTAGTAATATTCCACACAAGATATGTTTTAAGAATGTTTGATGCTTAGGATCCCCCCTTTTTCCAAATTATCTATTAGTACCTTTTAATCTATCACTAAAAGTATTTTCTTTATGAATTCGTTTTGTTTAGGTTCTTATGCTAGAATCCTGCTCTTTTGCTGAACAAAATTTTTCATAATATCTATATTTAATTTCACATAAATATCCAAATACCTTAGAGTATCACTACTAAAACTATTTTAACAACCATATTCACACCAAAAGTCTTAACAAATCCACAAACATTACAATAAATAAGAAGACTTATGAAGTGTATGTCGATTCATATAATACGTAGAGTCAAGAATTCAAAATAATGATGATAAAACAATAAAATAATCACTGAGAATTTCGCTGTGATATCTAGTGTGTTTTGCTTTGATATTTACATGTTGACACCTATGAAGTAAACCGGTTACTCTTCTTGAACCTCTTCTTTCTTTTGTCATAAATCAACTCTATTAGAATACATTTAAGTATCGGGAGGCCTGTACAAAGGAGGAGGGAACATGGAAGAGGTATTTGCTATTTTACCAAGTGCCATTAGACAGTATGTCTTGGCATTGCCTGACATCGTATTAGAAAATTTAGAAGAAATTCGGATCCGAATCCAAAGGCCGCTTGAAATTACTGCTAAAGGGAAGCCTCTTTTTCTCTCATACGTAGTGAAAGCTGAAGATGCTGAGGCGTTGATCAATCGACTAGCTCAGTATTCATTTTATACGTTAGAAGAAGAACTCAAAAGAGGATACATTACAATCTCTGGTGGGCACCGAGTGGGGTTAGCTGGCAAAGTGATCCTAGAACATGGGGAAGTGAAGGCCATTCGACAACTCTCTTCCTTTAATATACGTGTAGCAAGGCAAAAAATTGGAATAGGCGACCCGTTAATACCGTATTTATTCGATAAAAAATGGATGCATACCATGATTATTGGTCCTCCACAAACTGGAAAAACTACCCTTCTTCGGGATTTGGCCCGCGTTCTTTCGACGGGATTGGAAGAACAAAAGGTTGAAGCGAAAAAAGTAGGCATTGTGGACGAGCGCTCAGAAATAGCTGGATGTGTCAAAGGGGTTCCACAATTAGCCTTTGGGCACCGAGTGGATGTGTTAGATGCTTGCCCAAAGGCTGAGGGGATGATGATGATGATTCGTTCTATGAGTCCTGATGTACTTATTGTGGACGAGATTGGAAGAGAAGAGGATGCGAAGGCATTGCTTGAAGCAGTAAATGCAGGAATAACGTTAATGATGACAACACACGGACATTCCTATTTAGATATAAAGAAACGACCGATTCTAAAAAAAATAATGGATTTAGGAATCATAGATCGTTATATCGAACTTTCGAGGGAGTCTGGTCCTGGAAGTATCTCGACTATTCGTGATGCTGAAGGACGATGTCTGCAATCAAAAGTGAGTGTGACTTAATATGATTAAGCTCATTGGTGCAGTATTCATTTTATTAGCAACAAGCTGGGCTGGTTTTGAAGCAGCAAAATATTTAAGTGAAAGACCGAGACAATTGAGAATATTAAAAGTTGCCCTTCAGTCTCTCGAAGCGGAAATAATGTTTGGTCATACACCGTTACATGAGGCGGCAAGAAAACTCTCAAAACAACTTCAAAAACCGATTTCGTGGCTGTTTGAATCATTTGCGGAGAGACTTACATCGAGAGAAACGACGGTGAGAGATGCTTGGGAAGAAAGCTTAGATGAGGTTTGGAAATTTACTGCTTTTAAACGTGGGGAATACGAAGTAATGAAGCAATTTGGTGAAAATTTGGGTCGCTATGACCTTCAAACACAACAAAAACATATACTGCTTGCTTTGACGCATTTAGAACGAGAGGAAGAAGAAGCCAGGGATAAACAGCAGCGATATGAAAAAATGGCTAAAAGTCTCGGTGTACTAAGTGGCTTATTATTAATTATTTTACTGCTTTAAAGGAGGACAAGATAAAGATGGGCTTAGATGTTGATATCATCTTTAAAATTGCTGGAGTTGGAATTGTAGTCGCCTTTCTTCATACCATCCTAGATCAAGTTGGAAAAAAAGAATATTCCCAATGGGTCACCCTATTAGGTTTTATCTATATCCTGTTTATGGTGGCGTCGATTGTAGATGAATTATTTCAGAAAATTAAATCTGTATTCCTTTTTGAAGGTTAAAGGGAGGGAAAGACGATTGAGATTATTCAAATCGTAGGCCTGGCCTTTATCGGTACGTTTCTATCATTGATTGTGAAGGAACAAAAACCCAATTTCGCTTTCTTGCTCGTAGTGTTTGTAGGTTGCATGATATTTATTTTTTTAATTGATCAAATTGCGTTAATCATCACAATGATTCAGCGAATTTCTGTAAACGCAAATGTAAATATGATTTATCTGGAAACCATCTTAAAAATTATAGGTATTGCCTATATAGCTGAATTTGCTTCTCAAATTACAAAAGATGCGGGACAAGGAGCTATAGCAGCGAAGGTAGAGCTTGCTGGAAAAATTTTAATCCTCGCTATGGCTGTACCAATATTAACTGTAATCATTGAAACGATCATCAATATGATTCCAAATAGTTAAAGGAGATAAACGAGGTGAGCCTGTTGCATGTAAAAGTCGTCGCAGTGTTCGTACTAGTCATTCTACTTTGTCTCACTTCAAGTGTACAAGCTACAGAAAATGAGAGGAATAGTCAAGAAGAGCAGCCTTTTGTCGAGCAACAATTGGATGAGCTAGGTGTTGAAGAGCTTACAATATTTTGGCAAGATATTATTCAGCAATACGGAGGATTTTTACCAGAAAGCCAAAGAGGAAGCTTAATTGACTTTATTAAAGGAGACAAGAAGTTCTCCTTTGACCAATGGATCTCCGGAATACTGAAATTTACCTTTCAAGAATTAGTACTCAATAGTAAGCTCTTAGGAACATTAATTATATTAACGATTTTCAGTATGTTTTTACAATCGCTACAATCAGCATTTGAAAGTGGGACTGTGAGCAAGGTAGCGTATGCAATAGTTTATATGGTGTTAATTATTATCGCTCTCAATAGTTTTCATGTAGCCATGGAGTATACCATTGAAACTATTGACACGATGATTCAGTTTATCTTAGCACTTGTTCCTTTGCTGCTAGCTTTAATTGCATCGTCAGGGGGGATGGTTTCTGCGACATTCTTTCACCCCATCATAATATTTCTCATGAACACGAGCGGCTTGATGATTCAATTTATTGTGCTGCCTCTCTTATTTTTATCGGCCTTATTGCATATTGTCTCCACGATAAATGATGAGTATAAGGTCACTCAATTAGCTAATTTATTACGAACGGTGAGTATCGGGTTGTTGGGGGCCTTTATGACCATTTTCTTAGGCGTATTATCTGTGCAAGGAGCGACAACGGCAGTTACTGATGGAATCACCATTCGAACAGCTAAATTTATTACAGGAAATTTTGTTCCGGTGATTGGGAGGATGTTCACGGACGCAGCAGATACAGTCATTAGTGCTTCTGTGTTGTTGAAAAACACTGTTGGAATCGCGGGTGTAGCAATCCTGTTAGTGATTGCGGCCTTTCCAGCGATACAAATTTTAGTTATCGCTTTTATATATAAGCTCGCAGCAGCCCTTCTTCAACCAATCGGAGGGGGACCAGTGATTGCATGTTTAGACATCATATCTAAAAGTATTATTTATGTGTTCGCTGCGTTAGCCATCGTTTCCTTTATGTTTTTTCTCAGTCTAACGATTATGATTGCTGCTGGAAATATTACGTTAATGGTTAGGTAGGAGGGATACAATGTCTTTTTTGACAGAATGGATTACGAATATTATTTTGTTTGTTTTGCTCGCTACCGTGGTCGATATGCTCTTACCTAGCTCTATCATGAAAAAATACACGAAAATTGTTGTAGGTTTGTTATTAATTACGATTATTCTGACCCCTTTGTTTCAATTCTTAACAAGTGATTTTGAAGAAGTGATTGCCAATATGCCACTACAAAATCAAACTGAAGAGGCTAGGGTAGAAAATTTAATTGAAATGAAGAAAAAAGAAATACAAGCCACACAAGATGCATATATTTTAAAACAGATGGCTGTCCAAATGAAAGAAGAAGCACAAGCGGTGTTAGGACAGGATGCGGGTTGGATGATAGGACACGTGGAATTAGAAGCCGACCATTTAACGTCGTTTCCAGAGGGGTTGTCAAAAATATTGGTTTATCTTTCCACAGAAGCCGAACGTGATGAAGGGGTCGCTCCCATCCAAGAGGTGTCGATCACCACGACTGCACCCATCAAAAAAGCGTCAAATGCATGGGGAGAACTATCGGCTACACTTGCTGGAGTTTGGTCGGTAGAAGCAGAGCGGATCTTCATATTTGAAGAAGGGAGGATAGAAAAAAGACATGAGCTCTAAACAGGATCCTTTTGATTGGATAAAAAAGTGGCTAAAGCCGGGTGAAGATAAGGATGCATCTAAAGGGAAGCTTACAAAAAAACATTATTTTCTCATCGTCCTTTTGCTAGGAGTAGCGTTTATGCTTTTAACTGATCTTTGGTCACCAAAGGAACAGGCAGTAGATGTTTTTGTTCCGAAATCAGAAAGTCAAGAAAGTGTTGAAACATTCGGGGCAACCACTGAACAGCACTCGAAAATTATTGAAAAATACGAAGAGCAATACGCGACCCAACTGAAGAAAGCTTTGGAAGAGATGGTGGGTGTGGGAGAGGTTTTCGTGGTAGTCAATGTAGATGCAACCGAATTAAAAGTGTATGAAAAAGATTCTTCATCTCAGCATCAAACCACAACGGAAACTGATCAAGATGGTGGAAAAAGAGAAATCGAGGATCAATCAAAAGATGAGAAAATTGTCATTATTCGTAAGGGTGATAAGGAAACTCCAGTTATCCTTGAAACAAAAAAGCCACCCATCACGGGGGTTCTTATAGTTGCTAAAGGTGCTGATAATATACAGGTGAAAAAATGGATTGTAGAAGCCGTTACTAAGGTATTAGGGATTGGAAGTCATCAGGTTTCTGTAATGCCAAAGAAATAAAAGGGGGAAGGATATATGTTACTAAAAAAGCAAACAGTTTGGTTATTAACAATGCTTAGTCTTGTGGTTGTACTATCGGTTTATTATGTGATGTCACCGACAGACACACCAAATATGGCAGCTGTTGATACGGAGGGGGAAGAGACCGCTGTCACGGAAGAGAGTCCTTCTGACGCAGTAGCAGAGAGTGATGTTGAAATTGTAAGTGAAATAACAGATGATCCTGTGTTTACCGCACTTCGTATGGATATTGTGGAAGAGAGAGATGAAATGATTGGTGATTTAATGGCGATTGTGGCCTCGGCGGATGCCTCGACGTCTGATAAAAACACAGCTTATGGCGAAATGCAAAAGATAAGAGAGTTGAATACTCAAGAAAAAACACTAGAATTTATGATAAAATCCAATGGATACGAAGATGTTTTTGTGCGAACTGTCGATGGGAAAGTGAAAGTGACTGTTAAAGCAGGAGGTACGGAGCCGACAAGAAAAGAGGCAAATAACATCATTCGGATGGTACGAGATGAGTTAGGGACATTGCAAAATGTTGCTGTGGAATTTCAACCTCTGAATGAATGAAAATTTTTCCTTATTTAAAACTGAAGGCTAACCTCCTTGGGTAGATTCACTCATCATTTCATTCCGGGTAGGATCAGAAAGGCCCCTTTGATGAAAGTAACGACTTGAACAGTATATCATTCAAAAAGCTGATTGTGATCCAATCAGCTTTTTGATGTCTGATGAGTGTAAAAAATGCGTTTATTTCTTGCCATGTAATGTTCGATTTGACCGATCTGTTGATATTGCATTTTTTGAGAACGAAGATCAGATGAGAGTCCTTGTTGGCAGACAATTGTTTCTGCTAGATTGAACTTTAATGAACCTAGCTGTAATTGTAATACCTGTGATATCTGCTTGTTTGGTTCAGCTGATTTCTAATTGGATTTACATTGGTCTAAACTGTGTGAAGCGTGCTGTAGAGGATCGCTAAGCCATATTCACTACTTCAAGGTCTGATTTGCTTTCGTTAGGCAACTGAATGAAATATTAGGGAGCTCTGAAAAGTATCTTCCAAATTCTCGGGTAGGGTAGCGGTGACTAAACTGAACAATAAATAGAGCCTATACTGAAAAGCTAAAAGGGTTTAAGGATAAAGATAGTCATGCTGACAAATCCTGATGAAGAAGCACAAAACCTTAAAAGTTTTCTGTAGATAGCCGATATTGCTAAAATAAGAAAAAATAAAAAAACTGTGGTTTGTGGGAAAACGTAATTTTTTCAATAGAAATCATTCTTTTTAGTTGGATTAATGAATTCATGGTTCACTCTTCAAGTAAGTTTGATAATTCTATAAATTAGGCTATTTCCACATAGATCTTTGCTTTTCCCTGCAATATATATATAAGGGACGATAGGTTTCGGGGCATATTTTCCTGTTTGTTAAAGGCTGTTTTTGATGGAAATCAACCGTGAAATGGAAGATTTAATCAAGAATAAGATGAAATAGCTACAATGTATACGAAAAGAGCCTTGTTGTATGACATTACTGCTGAAAAAGGAGAACTTCTTTGAATTGTCAATAAAATAGTAACAATTCATACAAGAAGAACGATAAATTAAGACGAAAATGTAAGATATCCATTTTATATTCGCGGAAAAAGGATTAAAATAGAAATAAGTGAAAACGCTTTAAAATATTTCACAATTGAATTTAGACTAGCTGTTATTGTATGATATTAGTATCTAGTCATAATTATTATTCTAAGGGGTGTCTTATATGCTAAAAGTACAAGAGATTCGTGAGCTAATTAAGCTTATTGATAATTCAAGTATTGACGAATTTGTTTATGAATATGAAGGTAGTAAAGTTAAAATGAAAAAAGGAATCGGATCAACTGTCCGAGTACCAGAAGTTGTGTCGGAAATATCAAAGGCGCCAGTGAATGAAGAACTTCCAAAAGCTATTGCTGCAGTGTCAGCTGAGGTGTCTAATGAAACCAAATCTAAACAAACTGAAAAAAATTTAGATGAAGCGAATGAAAATTTACATAAAATCACATCTCCTATGGTGGGTACGTTCTATCAATCTCCTTCTCCTGAAGCTGATAATTATGTAAAAGTAGGAGATAGAGTATCAAAAGAAAGCGTTGTATGTATTGTTGAAGCAATGAAGCTTTTTAATGAGATCGAAGCAGAAATAAGTGGCGAAATTGTTGAAATTTTAGCTGAAGACGGGCAACTTGTAGAATATGGTCAACCACTCTTCTTAGTGAAGATATAAAGGAGCGATCTAGATGATAAAAAAATTGCTCATTGCCAATCGAGGAGAAATTGCCGTTAGGATCATCCGGGCTTGCCGTGAATTGGGCATTGAAAGTGTGGCTGTTTATTCAGAAGGCGATCGAGAAGGATTGCATGTTCAGTTAGCTGATGAAGCCTATTGTATTGGACCAAAAGCATCAAAAGATAGTTATTTAAGTTTCACTAACATTATTTCCGTTGCTAAATTGACTGATTGTGATGCTATTCACCCAGGATATGGATTTCTTGCGGAAAATGCGGACTTTGCAGATTTATGTAGAGAATGCAATATTACGTTTGTAGGTCCAACTCCTGAAGCGATAAATAAAATGGGTACAAAAGACGTTGCTCGAGAAACAATGGAAATAGCGGGTGTGCCAATTGTACCTGGCTCAAAGGGTATCTTAAAAGATGTCGATGAGGGAGTCGGATTAGCAAATAAAATGGGGTATCCTGTCATCATTAAAGCAACAGCTGGTGGTGGTGGAAAAGGGATACGAGTGGCAAAAAATGAAGAAGAATTAAGAAAGGGAATCAACATTACCCAACAAGAAGCCATGACAGCGTTTGGAAACCCAGGTGTTTACCTTGAAAAATATATCGAGGACTTCAGACATGTGGAAATTCAAATATTAGGAGATGAAAAAGGACATATTATTCATCTCGGTGAAAGAGACTGTTCCATTCAACGGCGTTTGCAAAAACTTCTTGAAGAAACACCTTCTCCTGTGGTCGATGGAGAGATGCGAAAAGCAATGGGAGAAGCAGCGGTAAAAGCAGCCAAAGCAGTTGATTATACGGGGGCAGGCACAGTAGAATTTATTTATGATTACCATGAAAGAAAATTTTACTTCATGGAAATGAATACTCGTATCCAAGTGGAACATCCAGTTACTGAAATGGTAACAGGTGTCGACTTAATTAAGGAACAGATTTTAATTGCATCAGGAAAGCCCCTTCGCTTTACTCAAGAGGAGGTTTGCTTTACTGGATGGGCAATAGAGTGTAGAATTAATGCTGAAAACCCTGAGAAGAACTTTATGCCTTCTCCAGGTAAGATTGAAATGTATCTACCGCCAGGTGGTTTCGGGGTGCGAGTGGATTCCGCTGCGTATCCAGGGTATAGTATTCCTCCCTACTATGATTCCATGATTGCAAAAGTCATTGCTTATGGATCCACGAGGGAAGAAGCCATCGCTAGAATGAAGAGAGCTTTGAGTGAGTTTGTTATTGAAGGAATTAACACCACCATTCCTTTTCATTTGAAACTGTTAGAACATGATGTGTTTGTGGACGGAAATTTCAATACGAAATTTCTAGAAAAATATGAGGTAATGAAATAAAAACCTTTTACAGGAGGAGAATTTTATATGGCTGAAAATCAAGTTCAAACATTATTGCAAATGAATCATGATAAGGACGGTCTTGGTAAAATTGAGATTGCGCCAGAAGTCATTGAAGTCATTGCTGGAATCGCTGCGTCAGAGGTAGAAGGTGTGGCTCAAATGAGAGGGAATTTTGCTTCAGGAGTCGTGGAACGCCTAGGTAAGAAAAACCATGGTAAAGGAGTGAAAGTAGAGTTAGAAGAAGATGGTATCGCTATTGATGTGTATTGCGTAATGGGATTTGGTGTTTCCATTCCAACGGTAGCTCATCAAGTACAAGACAACATTCGTCAGGCATTACTTAATATGACAGCTCTTGATACTAAAGAAGTGAATATTCATGTAGTAGGCGTTTCGTTTGAAACTTCGAAAAATGAAATGGATTTTGATGAAGTAGAGTAAAACCAAAGGTATTATACCTTTGGTTTTTTTGCTGTCTTGAGAACATTGAACTGGAAGGAAGCGACGAGCAATATAGCATTTTAGAAAATGTGTATTCTAGCGGTGAATGTTTTCGCCAAGGTTGCTGCTTGTCGAACCAAGCCATACATCTGGATGTAGATAGACTTTGAAACATCATTTTATATCGCTGCGAATGTAACATCAGCAATAGAGGATGTTCCCATTCAATATTTGATTGAATGGGAACAAATTATTGAAAAAGGGACTTATAAATAAGTGTCAATAGCATTATTCGTTTGAATGATTTTGGAAGAGAGCCATCCAAGTTAGGAAAAAAGATAGAGTATTTATTTTTAGATAGATAATTCACATGATTCTGAAATTTAATTTTTTCTTCAGATGTCGTGCTTCCCGGCATTCTATGTGCTATTATCTTTTTATATAATCGTGAATTTAAAGGAGTATTATACATGAAAAGACGTACGGCGAGAGAAAAGGCGTTACAAGCCCTTTTTCAAATGGATATGAGTGAGTTAGAGGCAGATGTGGCATTAGCCAATATTACAGAGGATGAAGAAGGCGACACCTATCTGACTCAGTTGGTTTTAGGGACTGCAGAACACCTCCCAGCAATTGATAAAAGAATTTCGTCGCATTTAGAGCGTTGGACTTTTGACCGTTTAGCAAAAGTCGATCGAAATATTTTGCGTTTGGCAGTCTATGAGATGCAATTCGTCTTGGATACGCCACATAAGGTTATTATCAATGAAGCGATTGAAGTGTCGAAGACGTTTGGTGATGAAAAATCAAGCAAGTTCATTAATGGTGTTCTTTCAAAAGTTCATGATGAATTAAACAAGTAAACTATATAATTGGGGGATGAGGAGTATGGCAACTTTACTAAATGGCAAAGAGATCTCACAAAAGATTCGCGAGTCAATTCACGAAGAGGTTAAAACCTTGAATTCTCAAGGCGTTACCCCCAGTTTAGCAGTGATTCTCATCGGGAATAATCAGGCTTCAAAGACATATGTATCGATGAAACAGAAGGCATGTGAAAAGTTAGGTATGAACTCTGTCCTAATCGAGTATCCCGAATCATTGCCACAAGCTGAGTTATTAGCGAAAATTCAACAATTAAATGATGATTCGTCCATTCACGGAATTCTCGTTCAACTCCCCTTGCCCAATCACATCTCAGAAAAATTAGTCATTGAAGCAATTCTCCCAGAAAAAGATGTAGACGGATTTCATCCTTTGAATGTAGGGAGAATGATGAATGGTAAAACGTCCTTCCTACCCTGCACCCCTTTTGGAATTATGAAAATGCTCGAATCAGAAAACATTGACGTTGAAGGCAAACATGTCGTAATCGTGGGACGGAGTAACATTGTCGGAAAACCTGCAGGACAATTATTTCTTCAACAAAATGCAACAGTTACATATTGTCACTCAAAAACAAAAGACTTGGTCCAACACACACAAATGGCCGATATCGTTGTGAGCGCTGTCGGAACTCCGAACCTTATTACAAAAAAACATGTAAAAAAGGGTGCCATTGTCATTGATGTTGGTATGAATCGTAACGAGAAGGGAAAGCTTTGTGGTGATGTTGATTTTACAGCAGTCAAAGAAGTGGCTTCTTACATTACACCAGTTCCTGGCGGAGTGGGTCCGATGACTATAACTATGCTCTTATTTAACACACTACTGGCCGCTCAAAACACTCAACATCCCATTGTCCCTGCAGAACAAAGCTAAGGATTCATTGGAAATCAAGGCTACCTTCCGTTATATTTAGGAAAGGTAGCCTTTTCCATTCAAGTTAAAAAGCTAACTGTTCAAACAGGGCAGTGCGTTATTAGAGTCTGTTCTTGTTGAGAACCAACAACAAAACGAGGGATTTCATCAGAAATTAGATTAAATAGCAAGATTGCATACAAAAAAAGCCTTTCGTAAAGATCATGGCTTTTTGAAAAGGAATGAATTCTTTTATTTATAGGCTCTTTTCCCATACTTTGTAGTTGTAGCATACAAAAAAAGAAGGAAATACACGTTTCTTTTTCCTTATTTCGGGTTAAAAATGATGCGGAAAAATGCCCAAAGTCATTCTTCATCACGATAGGGGAGGGCTAATTCGAAAAGCCACAAACTTTGCGAAAACAGACTACTCATATGACTTCTTGGTCGTTTCTTAAAGAAACATTTTTCATTTTTGACAAAAAGTAAAAACTACTCCCAAGAAAATTAGTGACTGTTTTTTCTTTGGGTTAGGAGTAACAAATTTTACGAAAAGAGTTTATCAGAAAGGATTGAACAGCATGACAGATAACCGGTATTTATCGGTTCAATCTTTAACGAAATACATAAAACGAAAATTTGATGCCGATCCCCACCTGACCGATGTTTACGTTAGGGGAGAACTGTCAAATTTCAAAGAGCATTCCAGTGGTCATATGTATTTTACACTAAAAGATGAAAAAGCAAGACTTCTTGCCGTTATGTTCTCAGCACATAATCGACAGTTGAAATTCAAACCGGAAAGCGGTATGAAAGTACTACTTCAAGGAGAAGTATCTGTTTATGAGTCAGGAGGGCAGTATCAAATTTACGTCAAAAAAATGCGCCCAGATGGCATCGGAGAACTATTTTTAGCTTACGAGCAACTAAAAAAGTCACTTGAACAAGAAGGATTATTTGAACCATCAAGAAAAAAAGCACTACCACGTTTTCCTGAAGTGATTGGTGTAATTACCTCTCCAACTGGAGCCGCAGTAAGAGATATTATTACCACGATTGAACGGAGATATCCGGTTGCAAAAGTATTGATCATTCCTGCAACTGTCCAAGGAGATCAAGCGGCCCCTTCAATTGTGAGGGGAATTGAAAGAGCGAATGCTTTGGATAAAATTGATGTGCTAATCGTCGGTCGTGGTGGTGGTTCGATCGAAGAATTATGGGCCTTTAATGAGGAAATAGTAGCAAGAGCAATAGCGGAATCACAGATTCCAATCATTTCAGCAGTCGGGCATGAAACGGATTTTACAATTGTTGATTTCATTTCTGATATGAGAGCCCCTACACCAACCGGAGCCGCAGAAATAGCGGTTCCTCATATAAAAGAACTGGAAGAGCGCATCAACCAAAGTAGGCGTCGATTATCTCGATCCCTTAACGAGAAGGTAAAAGAAAGTAAAGTTCGGCTAAAAAATATAGAGCAGTCTTATGTTTTTCGAAATCCTAATAGTTTGTATGCACAAAAAATTGAAAAACTGGATCGTCTAAATGAGAAACTTAAAGGCGAATACCTTCTTAAAGTAAAAAACTTGAAGGACAACTTAATATATATCCAAAAAAGACTGGAAAGACAGCATCCGAATACTCAGCTTCAAAGTAAGAGTTTAAATTTTGAGCGAATATCTAATAGACTACATCACAGCATGAAAGTGCAGTGGAGAAGCCATACCAAAGATTTTGAAAAATTGGTAGGTACACTTGATGCACTTAGTCCATTGAAAATATTAGAACGAGGATATAGTGTTGTTTATTCAGAAGAAGAGCAAATCGTCAAAAGTAAACAACAGGTGACCATTGGAGAAAGTGTCACGTTAGAACTTTCGGACGGCACATTAAAATGTGAAGTAAAAGAAGTAAAGGAGAAGAAGAGATCATGACAGATATGAAACGTATAAGTTTTGAAGAGGCTATGGAACAACTTGAAAAAATCGTTCAACGTTTAGAAGAAGGAGATGTCCCACTAGAAGAGGCAATCACCATTTATAAAGAAGGAATGGAACTCTCTAAACAATGCCACGACAAGCTAAGAACAGTTGAAGAAGAATTAGCGACAGTCCTGACAGAAGACGGGAAAGAGGAAGTGTTTTCTCTTGCTAAGGAGGAAGGGCAGTGAGTCTTTCTACATTGGAGCAATTTATGAAACAACAGAAAGACCTTATCCATGAGGAATTATTTCATGAGGTGAACAAATTAGATGCTCCAGATGAGTTGAAAAATTCAATGCTTTATTCGTTACAAGCTGGTGGAAAAAGAATTCGCCCCTTGCTCATGATAGCGACATTTGAGGCCTTTCAAACAGATTCAAAGAAAGCTATTAAGGCTGCGTGTTCAATTGAAATGATTCATACCTATTCATTGATTCACGATGACCTTCCAAGCATGGATAATGATGATTTACGAAGAGGGAAGCCGACGAACCATAAAGTATTTGGTGAAGCGCTGGCAATTCTTGCGGGGGATGGGTTGCTAACCCAGAGCTTTCAGCTTCTTGCGGAAATGTCAGAGGTAGGAGACGCTGAAAAAATTCGTTTGATTCATTACTTGGCAAAGTCAGCTGGTCCTCAAGGAATGGTCGGTGGGCAAGTAGCTGACATGGAAGGGGAAAATAAGTCCCTTACGCTTGAAGAGCTCATGTATATTCATCAAAATAAAACTGGCCGGCTTTTGGCATTTAGTGTCGTAAGTGCAGCAATTATTTCGGGAGCAACTGACGAAATAATCGAGATTTTTGAGCAATTTGCTTTTCATCTTGGTCTTGCGTTTCAAATTCAAGACGATATATTAGATCTTGAGGGAACAGTAGATAAAATTGGTAAGCCCGTTGGGAGTGACCACCACAATAAAAAAAGTACCTATCCTGGGTTATTGGGAATGACGGGAGCGAAAGAAAAATTAGCTCACCATACACTAACAGCAAAAGATTTATTAAGACAAACTGAATTAAAAGCTGATCTGCTTATGAACATTGTAGACCTCATCGCAGAAAGAGACCATTAAGTTCCTTATTGAGAGATTGTGTTGATATATGGTATACTACTAATATTCTTTCGGATGGTGCAGTATCCTAGTCGGTCCTTCATTCCTGAAGGTGGGCCTAAAAATCCACAAAAGGGCACATCGATGAAGTTCCTGGTTTCGGCTTGAGGAGCCCAGCCTTGGGTCGAAGCTGGGAGTAAGGTGTAAGGGCGATCCGCAATGGCATGTGGGCGATGACCCTTACACCGCGGAGGCTTTTGTTGTTTCTTTGCTAAAGGGCAAATTGGAAACACAATTGTATAGACCTGTGATGTGCGATCGAAATTAACGGTCTGCACTAGCAGCGTAGCCTGCCTTGAGTGAAGTTAGAGGGGATTATGGTAACAGAGTACACATTAGTTGGCCATTGGTATGTGCTTTTTCGTCCATATGAAATCGGCTTTGCAAAAGAGGCTAAGAAATGGTTAAAGACTGTTGAGGAAAACTCCTAGGCTGTTCCTTAAAGGACATATAAAGGGGATTATAGTACGGACTAAGTGGTAATCCAGTCTAGTCGCTGGTGACACGACTAAGATGGATTTAAAGGGAAACCGCTAGTATGGCGACATCTAGTATCTGTCTGGGAAAACCTACTGGACCTAAGCCGTAATTTTTATCCTTTATATGACCATCCAATTATTTTTTTGTTATTATACATAGAATAGAAGCGGTGAATGATAAATATGAAAGAATTGATGAAAAACTCAATAAAATGGAGCATTACCATTGCCGTTATCACACTTGTGTTAGCGGCTCTTTTTTCAATTTCTTCTAGTGTCGTATTGAATGAAGTTACCTGGTTTATAGGGTTATTCGTTGTGTTGATTATTGTCTTTATAGGGATTTTCTTTGATATGATAGGTATCGCAGCAACTGCAGCTGACGAAACACCATTTCATTCAATGGCATCCAAAAAAGTGTACGGTGCGAAACATTCCATTCGAATTGTTCGAAATGCTGATCGGTTTGCTAGCTTTTGCAATGATGTAATTGGAGATATATCAGGAATTATTAGTGGAACGGCATCTGCAATCGTCATTGTTCAATTAACAATTTCCTATGACATTGACGGTGCCTCTCGTGCAGAATACATAATTAGTGTGGCTCTTACGAGTATTATTGCTGCATTGACAGTTGGAGGAAAGGCATTTGGAAAGACGGTTGCTATAAAATTTTCACGAGAAATTATCTTTCAAGTAGGAAAAGTACTCCAATTCCTTGAGGAAAATTTTCATATCGTTATAATGAAAGATAAAAAGAAGAAAAATCGCGGAAAAACCCGAAAAAATACTTCGTCATGAAAGTGAGTGGTCCATATGGATCTAACGTCTATAAAAGACCCTTCCTTTTTAAAAGGAATGTCAATTGAACAATTAGAGTCATTAAGTCAAGAAATCAGAGATTTTTTAATTGAAAAACTGTCTGAAACTGGTGGTCATATCGGCCCTAATCTTGGCGTGGTAGAACTAACTCTTGCTCTTCATCAGCATTTTAATAGCCCTCAAGACAAAATATTATGGGACGTTGGTCATCAATCCTACGTACATAAAATATTGACGGGTCGAGCTGGTCAGTTTGACACATTACGTCAATATCAAGGATTATGTGGGTTTCCAAAAATGATTGAAAGTGAACATGATGTTTGGGAAACCGGTCATAGTTCTACTTCCCTTTCAGGGGCCATGGGTATGGCTGTAGCACGTGATATTAAGAAAACAAATTCCTTTGTCATTCCCGTTATAGGGGATGGAGCCTTGACGGGCGGAATGGCACTCGAAGCTTTAAATCATATTGGTCACGAACAAAAAGATATGATCGTCGTGTTAAATGATAATGAAATGTCAATCGCCCCAAATGTCGGCGCGCTTCATAACGTTCTAGGTCGTCTTCGTACCGCTGGTAAATACCACTGGGCAAAAGATGAATTAGAGTATTTGCTTAAAAAAGTTCCTGCAGTGGGCGGGAAATTAGCTCAAACAGCTGAAAAAATTAAAGATAGTCTTAAATATTTATTGGTTTCAGGTGTATTTTTTGAAGAGTTAGGATTTACGTATTTAGGACCTGTAGATGGACATGATTTTCACCAATTACAAGAAAATATTCAATATGCAAAGAAAACAAAAGGACCCGTCTTGCTTCACGTTATTACCAAGAAAGGGAAAGGGTTCCATCCAGCAGAATCGGATAAGACTGGTACATGGCATGGTACTGGGGCTTACAAGATAGACTCGGGTGATTTAATTAAACCAGTAACTTCCGCACCGAGCTGGAGTGGCCTCGTCTCAAGTACAGTGCAAAAATTAGCTCGTAAGGATAACCGTATTGTTGCGATTACTCCTGCGATGCCAGTCGGATCAAAATTAACGGATTTTGCTAAAGAATTCCCTGAAAGAATGTATGATGTCGGCATTGCAGAACAGCATGCAGCAACAATGGCAGCCGGACTTGCTACCCAAAATATGAAACCATTTTTAGCTATCTATTCAACTTTTTTACAACGAGCGTATGATCAAGTGGTTCACGACATTTGTCGCCAAAATCTAAATGTATTTATTGGAATCGATCGAGCTGGATTAGTTGGTGCTGATGGAGAAACACATCAAGGTGTATTTGATATTGCCTTTTTACGCCATTTACCGAATATGGTCATTATGATGCCTAAAGATGAAAATGAGGGTCAGCATCTAGTGAATACAGCTCTTGCCTATAACAGCGGTCCGATTGCCATGCGTTTTCCACGTGGAAATGGCTATGGTGTAAAGATGGATGAGGAGTTAAAGGAAATTCCAATTGGCTCTTGGGAAATTTTAAGAGAAGGCTCTGATACGGCTATATTAACCTTTGGAACAACTATTTCGATGGCCCTGCAAGCAGCAGAAGAACTTGAGAAGAAAGGAATATCTGTGAAAGTAGTCAACACACGGTTCATTAAGCCGTTAGACGCCGAGATATTAGCCTCTATTTTCAATGATGAAATGCCAATTTTAACCATTGAAGAAGCGGTCCTTCAAGGTGGTTTTGGGACTGCTATTCTTGAGTATGCTCAAGAACAAGGTTATCATAAAAGTAAAATTGCTCGTATGGGAATCCCCGATCGATTCATTGAGCATGGTAGTGTGAAAGAACTTCTTCAAGAGATAGGTTTAACGAAAGAGAGCGTAATAGATAAAGTTGTATCTATTTCACCAAATAAACAAAAAAGGGCGTAGGCATGAAAGTTAAAAAACAACGAGTAGATGTGCTTCTAGTTGAAAGAGGCTTGATGGAAACAAGAGAAAAAGCCAAGCGGGCCGTAATGGCTGGATTAGTATATAGCAAAGAAGAAAGACTTGATAAGCCAGGCGAAAAGGTAAAGGAAGATATTGACCTGACGATTAAAGGCAATGTGATGCCTTATGTGAGTCGTGGGGGTTACAAGCTTGAAAAAGCTCTTGAGGTGTTTGATGTAAACGTTGAAAACAAGATTCTTTTAGACATTGGTTCTTCAACAGGAGGCTTCACCGATTGCGCACTTCAAAACGGCGCAACAAGATCCTATGCACTCGATGTTGGGTATAACCAGCTTGCGTGGAAACTAAGACAAGATGAACGAGTTATCGTAATGGAAAGAACAAATTTTCGTTACGTGAAACCAGAGGATTTAGAATCGGGAGTCCCGCAAATCGCCTCAATCGATGTTTCGTTTATTTCATTAACCTTAATATTACCGGTATTAAAAACACTTCTTTCTTCTAGTGGAGATGTCATTGCACTTATCAAACCCCAATTTGAAGCAGGTAAAGATCAAGTCGGTAAAAAAGGAATCGTCAGAGAACCGAAAATTCACAATGAAGTGATCGAAAAAATCATCCGTTTTTCACTAAAGGAAGGGTATGATGTAGTAGGTCTATCCTACTCTCCAATTAAAGGTGGAGAAGGCAATATTGAGTTTTTAGTACATTTATTTTGGACAGGCGACAAAGAAACGGGTGACCTTCGCCTTACAAAAACGATAGACGCAGTCGTAGAGGAAGCTCACGCGGAATTAAAAATCAGAAAAGAAGAGGAGTAACTTCCTCTTCTTTTTTACGGCTCTATTCTTATACTTAGTTGTTCTTCTATCACAAGTGTTGCGTAAATACTTACAGAAAATTCAATCTATTTATTCTTGTAGATTAGAGCCAAAAAAGAAAACACTCCAATAAAGGTGGCTTCATCCATTTGGATTTTATTCACAATTCGACTTTAGTGACAACGACAGTTCTTTTGTTAGGGTACAGCTTTTCCTTCAGTTTTTCGAATCCAGATGCGTGCGGGCTTCCAAATTGCAGCTTTTAATAACCGGTTAATTTGGAGAGTTTTGCGCTTACTTTTCGTTTCAAGCTGCGCGAGCATATGCAAACAATACACAATAAGTGCGATGAATACTTGATTATGAATCGCCCATTCACTTTGACCGTAGAATTTTTTGATGTTCAAATGTTGTTTGATCCATTTGAAAAATAGCTCAATCGCCCATCGTGATTTGTACATGTCAGAGATTTCTTCGGCACTTAAGTCAATACGGTTGGTAATTAGGTGTAGTTCATTTCCTTTTGAATCGATCACTTTTAGTAAGTGAAAAATATTTTCAGCGCGATTTTGCGCTGTGCCAATCAAAACCATTTGATCCGATCGTACATCAGAATGGTCTGGTAGTCTAAAATCTTCAAGTACACGAATCACTGCGTTATTACGTAATCGTGAGAGGAAGAAATAGCCGCCATCAGTCATCGGGTCAAACGTTCGTAATCCAAGTGTAGCCACGGTCAAAAACGTACATACATTCTTTATCGTCTACCATGACTTCTAGCTGGCTGCGGTCATGTTCTTTCGCAGGGTAATGACAGCTTTTTCAGGGTAATATACTCCTTTTTCCATGAACGCAAGGCGTAAAAGAAGCTTAACACTCGCCTTGGTCATACGGAATTCCTCCCATCTGTGACTCGTTAAATTGAGAGGCATTGTACTTGAATCAATGATTTTTAAAAGCATCGAGATTTTTGAATCATTCGTTTTCATTTGAATTTGAACGACTAAATCTAGAAATAGCCGTTGAAAAATATCTGGATTGATCTTGTTGAGCCGTCGTGACAACTGAGAAACACTGATTGAATCGTGGCTTGTTCCCATTTGAAGATAGTCATCAAAAAGACAATCACTCAGTGCATGTAGACTTTCTGTTTCATGTAGCTGCGAAAAAGAAGGAGTTTAAAAATGATTCCGTCGTAAGTTTCTTCGTATAGCGATCTAATTTCATCGTTTTCACGTTTTCTTCAAATAACTAAAGATTTATCGGTGAAAACCATTGCCCAAACGATGTTTTTTGTGTAATCTTGTCCATGCGATTTGTCCTTTTTAGTGGATTTGGGCGGGTTACCACCTGACTAATCCATTATAAAGGACTTTTTCTTTTCACAAAATAATTTCATTGAACATATTGAGTATTATTAATAGTGAAATTAATTTAATGCAATACGAGTGGATTGTTCTATTTATCTCATGGCAACATGCTCTATTATTAGATGAATATTACTCATTTAATGGAGAGAAATCTACTTAATGAATAGTTGTTGTACAAATGTTTACAATTACGCTAATATGAGAATAGAAGTATAAATATACATAAGAATATTGGTAGGGGTGTACTAGATGGTGAATAAAGGACAAAGACATATAAAAATCCGAGAAATTATCGCCAATCATGATATTGAAACACAAGATGATCTTGTAGACTTTTTGAAAAATGCTGATTTTAATGTGACGCAAGCGACGGTTTCGCGGGATATTAAAGAGTTGCATTTAGTGAAAGTACCATTAATGGATGGTCGCTATAAATACAGCCTTCCTGCGGATCAAAGATTCAATCCGTTGCAAAAGTTAAAAAGAACTTTGATTGATGCATTTGTTCGAATTGATCAAGCGGGGCATTTACTAGTGATGAAAACGTTACCTGGAAATGCTAATGCCATTGGAGCCTTAATTGATAATTTAGATTGGGAAGAGATTTTAGGTACGATATGCGGGGATGATACCTGCTTAATCATTTGTCGCTCGGAAGATGAAACGGCGCTTATTTCGCAACGCTTTTTAGATATGTTGTAAGATAGAGGTGAGAGCAAATTGTTACAAGAATTAGCTATTCGGAATTTTGCCATTATAGAGCAATTATCATTATCTTTTGACGAAGGTTTAACGGTTCTATCGGGTGAAACGGGTGCGGGAAAATCAATTATTATCGATGCTATTCACTTACTCGTAGGAGGACGCGGTTCGTCTGAGTTTGTTCGTCATGGCGAGAAAAAGGCTGAAATTGAAGGTTTATTCATATTAGAAAGAAGCGGTCACCCTTGCTATGAAAAAGTCCAACAATTTGGAATTGACATAAGCGATGACATGGTGGTTCTTCGTCGTGAAATTTCCGTTTCTGGCAAAAGTGTATGTCGTGTAAATGGGAAACTTGTGACCATCGCCACTCTTAGAGAAATAGGATCAACCCTTGTCGATATTCATGGTCAACATGAACATCAAGAATTAATGGATGAACGATTTCACTTAGCCTTGTTAGATCAGTTTGGTGGACAAGCCATTGAAAAGGCACTAGAGAGTTATCGAGAAATCTTTCGTCAGTATGAAACTACGGTCAAACAAATTCAAAAACTGAATGAAAATGAACAACAAATGGCTCATCGTTTAGATTTAATCCAATTTCAGTTAAAAGAGATTCAAAAAGCAGAACTACAGATGAACGAAGATGAAGATCTTGCTGAAGAAAAGCAAAAACTCGGGAATTTCGAACGACTTTTTGCTGCTCTGAAAAGCTGCTATGATAGCATGCAAGGGGAAGGAAAAGGTCTTGATTGGGTGGGTCTTTCGATGAGTCATCTCGAAACGGCCGCTGAAATTGATTCCCAATTCGAAAAAATTGTGGAAGGTGTGTCGAATTCTTTTTATATTTTAGAAGATGCTGCACGTTCTGTGAGTAACCAGCTAAATCAATTAGAATATGATCCAGACCGTTTGAATTTCATTGAAACAAGATTAAACGAAATCAATGCTTTGAAGCGAAAGTATGGGACATCAATTGAAGAAATATTAGAATATTCAGCTGGTATCGAAGAGGAAATTGAGAGCATAACGAATCGAGAAAGTCGGATTGTAGAATTAAATGATTACTTAGTTTCACTCAAAAAAGATTTGAAATTAGAGGGAGACAATGTCACCAGTATCCGCAAAAAAAGAGCAAAAATTTTAACCCAAAGTATTTTAGAACAGTTAAAAGAACTCTATATGGATAAAACGACATTTGAAGTACGGTTTCTTACAAACAAAGGGATTGAGGTATTTAAAAACGATGGAATGGATACTGTGGAGTTTTATCTTTCCACAAATCCAGGAGAACCATTAAAGCCGCTATCAAAAGTTGCATCAGGAGGAGAATTGTCCCGGATTATGCTTGCGCTTAAAACAATTTTTTCAAAACATCAAGGCATTACATCCATTATTTTTGATGAAGTGGATACAGGTGTAAGTGGAAGAGTTGCTCAAGCGATTGCTGAAAAAATTCATCAAGTATCTGTATATTCCCAAGTAATGTGTATATCTCACTTGCCTCAAGTTGCAGCTATGGCAGATTCTCATTTACATATTTCAAAAAATACAGCCAAAGGACGGACCAATACGACCGTCACAAAACTTGAAGAAGATCAAAAAGTTGCAGAAATTGGACGAATGATCTCAGGAGTTGAAATTACTGATCTGACAAGGGAACATGCAAAGGAATTACTTCAAATTGCAACCAACGTTAAAAATACCTGAAAAAGCTATCCAAATTAGGATAGCTTTTTTCTTTTTATACCGCTTATATTTGGAGCCATTGAGGGCTAAATTATAACTGTAGCCAATTCAAAGTGTGTGTGGAATAGAAGCGAGGAGAGTGAAGGAATTGAAATGGGAATCTCTAAGAAAATGGCTTGGTGGAATTCTCCTTGTTTCGCTATGCTTAATCGGAATGAATCAATCTTTTTCAGAGTATATAAACATTCCGAATGATATCGTCCTACAAGAGGGAGATGAAATGAAGGTCTCCAAACTCTTTAATATAAAAGCGGTTACCGCATCGTCGAATCTTCGAGTAGAAGAAGAAGAAAGCACCCTGTCAATTGCGGGGGAACATGTAGGCAATGAAGAAGTAGTGTTAGAATTAGCGGGATTTCCAATAAAAAAAGTGAATGTTGAAGTGATTAAAGATTTTAGAGTGATTCCAGGAGGGCAGTCCATTGGTGTAAAGCTTAATAGTGTGGGCGTGCTTGTCGTAGGTCACCATCTCATTGACAATGAGGGGAAAAAACTATCCCCTGGAGAGGCAGCTGGAATACAGGTTGGGGATCTGATTACTGAAATTGAAGGGGTAAAGATCGAAAAACTGTCGGATGTGGCCTCTGCAGTCAAATTGGCTGCTGAAAAAGATGATCCTTTAAACGTGGTCCTTCAGCGGGACACTGAAAAAGTTGATGCAAAGCTGACCCCTATTAAAGGAGAAGATGGTACCTATAAATTGGGGCTTTATATACGTGACTCCGCAGCTGGGATAGGGACTATGACCTTTTATGATCCGGTATCTAAGAAATACGGAGCGTTGGGACATGTGATATCAGATATGGATACCAGAAAGGCGATAGTTGTGGAAGATGGTCAAATTGTTCGTTCAACGGTTACTTCGATAGAAAAAGGAACAAACGGAGAACCTGGGGAGAAACTAGCTCGATTTTCATCTGACCGAGAAGTGATTGGGGACATTCATACAAATAGTCCGTTTGGAATTTTCGGAAAATTAAACCAGGATATCAATAATGGCCTCTTAACGAAGCCAATGCCAATTTCGCTTTCTCATCAAGTCAAAGAAGGTCCTGCACAAATATTGACAGTTGTAGATGGCGATCAAGTAGAACTTTACGATATTGAAATCGTCAGTTCTATCCCTCAAAAATTTCCTGCTACTAAGGGGATGGTAATAAAAATTACCGATTCGAAATTGTTAGAAAAGACAGGTGGTATTGTTCAGGGAATGAGCGGAAGTCCTATTATCCAAAATGGAAAAGTGGTTGGTGCCGTCACTCATGTGTTTGTTAACGATCCAACAAGTGGATACGGAGTTCATATAGAGTGGATGCTAAATGAAGCTGGAATTGATATATACAAAAAACAAAAACAAGCTAGTTAAAACAAGCGGAAACTTCGCTTGTTTTTTCTTGCGCTAGCGAATGTTTTATTTCGATTCAATAGCCTCTTACTTTGAGAGGAGGTAGTTTGGGGACGGACAATGGTCAACTACATATATTTATACTTTCTCTGTGAAGCGAGATTTGCAGGACAGCCACTTCCGCATTTCGTGATCTAGCTGCAGTGGCTAGGGACTCGGGCATTTGTCAGTCCACTGCGTGAATCAGGATTCACTACGTGTTCTGCCAGATGCCTGCCGCCGCAGGACAGCCACTTCCGCTTTTCTTGATCCAAAGTTTTTTGTGGTATAATAAAATAAAGATTTTTCGACAATACTAACGATAAATATCGAATGAAGTCGAAAACTAAAGGAAATCGAAGTATTCATTAGAAAACATAAACTTTTTGAGATAATTTTAAAAAATAAAAAGGAAATAATGTTGCTTTGTCGAAATTGTACTTTACAATAAGATATAGAGAGACAAGAAAATGGACACTGGGAGGAACTAGCAATGAAAAATGTGAAAGTTGCAATAGTGGATGATAACCGTGAGCTTGTATCATTATTAGACGAATACATTTCTGCACAAGACGACATGGAAGCGGTTGGGGTAGCCTTCAATGGTCAAGAGTGTCTCGATTTGCTTGAAGATATAGAACCAGATGTCCTTTTATTAGATATTATTATGCCTCATTTGGACGGACTAGCTGTTCTAGAACGTTTGAGAGAAAAGCAAAAAGCAAGTATTCCAAATGTCATTATGTTAACTGCTTTTGGTCAAGAGGATGTAACTAAGAAAGCAGTAGATTTAGGTGCATCTTATTTTATTCTGAAGCCATTTGATATGGAAAACTTAGTCGGTCATATTCGTCAAGTAAGTGGAAAGGTCAATCCTTTAGTGAAAAAAACGTCTAGTACTTCTCGTTCGGAACCAAAAACTAGAAATTTAGATGCAAGTATTACAAGTATTATTCACGAGATTGGGGTACCAGCTCATATTAAGGGATACCTTTATTTACGCGAAGCGATTTCTATGGTATACAATGATATCGAACTTTTAGGGTCGATTACGAAGGTTTTATATCCTGATATTGCTAAAAAATACAATACGACTGCTTCACGAGTAGAAAGAGCGATACGCCACGCAATTGAAGTTGCATGGAGTCGAGGGAATATTGAATCCATATCTTCTCTATTTGGATACACGGTAAGCATGACCAAAGCCAAACCGACGAATTCAGAATTTATTGCGATGGTCGCAGACAAACTACGACTGGAGCATCGTGCTTCTTGAGAGAGTGAGTAACAATAAACAACCGAAGGCCTTCCACATCGTTTGATGAGGAGGGCCTCTTTTGTCGAAAAAAAAATATAACGCGTTTTAATCGATGTTAAAACCTACTTAACAAACTTAAAGTCTTAATGCATTCCTCATTTGGCTGTCGTCTGAGTTTAAGTCAATGTGTTCATAAGATTTATTCTGGGATGACCGATTAAAGTGCTTTGAATGCATTTTTGAAAGGGGAGCGAATGGGTAATTGCAAATAAGAATGGATAGCAAAAGTGGAGAAATTCATTTTTGAAATATTATTGTTTTAATAATATTAATCGAAAAGTTCATAATAGTTTTGCTATATATACTATCGAAATATTCTTTTTTTTCTTATACTAGAAAGTAGGATAAAAGGAATAGGTGAGTGAGAAGATGGAAATTATATACAATGATTTTTTTTCTATGAATACTCATGAAGGTGATATTTTTATCAATACCTTTAAAAAAGGATTTCCCATTAGGAAATTTAATGAGTTACTTCGTGAGCATCCAAGAATATTAATTACTGAGTTTACTGCTTTAAAGAACGCTCTTGAAAAAGGGGAACAGAATATATTAGTTGGGAAAACTAAAAATATCATTGAATGCTTGATTTCAAAAGATGAAATGAAGGCTGACGTAAAAATTAATTGCACGGTTGAAGAGCTTGAACGAGATTATGATAAGTATATGAATGAAATAAAAGAAGCTTTAAAAGAAACTGCCGTGATTTATGGCATCAAGGAAGAAGTTCTTCATTCAAATCTCATCGCAGGAAAGTTTTTTACAATCGCTGAAGGCGTTCCCCCAACTGATGGTAATCATGCAGAGTTAATCTATATTGAAAGGTCGGAACGAAAACCAACCATTCGTGAAGATGGTCAGGCGAATTACTATGATATGAATTTTCTTGTAGAGGTGAAAAAAGGGGAATGGATTGGTGAGAGAATACCACCACAACCAGGTACACCTGGTAAAACAGTGACTGGTGATTCAATTCAAGCAAAATCGGGGAAAGATCGTAGTCTTTCCTATGATAAGATTTCCGTGACCGTTTCAGATGAGAAAGATAAAACAGTCCTTAGAGCAAAAAGAGAAGGGATTGTCGAATTTACAAGTGGGAAAATTTCTATCGGAGACCATCTAGTAATTGATGGCGATGTTGGTGTAGAAACAGGGAATATTGAATTTGAAGGAAATATCACCATCAAAGGTATAATCCAATCGAGGTTTAGTGTCAAGGCCTCGAAGGATATTTATATACAAGGTGAGATGGGAGTAAGTAGTTGTGATAACATTACTTCTCTATACGGTAGTATTTTCATTAAAGGGGGGATTTTTGGTCATCAGGAGACCAGTATCGATGCTGGAAAAAATGTATATGTAAAACACGCGAATGAATGTAGAATTTATGCTGATGGGGATGTTCATATTGGCACCTATGCAAAAGGGTGTGAAATAAAAAGCAATAACATCTTCTTAGATAAGAGAAGAGGTCAGCTCATCGGTGGGGTTGCCGAAGCACATGGGATGATAACGGTAGCGGTAGTTGGTAATCGAATGGAGAGAAGAACACAACTCAAGGTATCTGGATTTGATTCCATTCAACTCGAATATGAGGTGAAAAATATCCTTTCAAGATATAAGCAATACTTAATTGAAATAGAAAGAAAGCGAAAAGTGCTGAGTACTCTTCACTCTTCACTTCTTGAGCTTAATGATCGTCAGCGAATCCAACTGGAACATTTAGAAGAAAGCCTAGAAATGGATTTGAAAGAATTAGCAGAAATCGATGAAAAACGATTAGCGATGATAAATTGGTTAGATACAAAATCTGAAGGTTTGATTGAGATCACGAAGCGAACCTTTTCAAATGTTGAGCTTGAAATGAAAAACTCCGTTAAACACTTACACGAAGGAATGATTGGGAAATATTATTTATGGAATGGACAAATGAATTATGAATAAGGAGTGATCTTGTTGACTCTAATCTTTGCACACCGTGGTGCGGCTGGTGACTACCCTGAGAATACAATGGTAGCCTTTCAAGCGGCTTTAGATGCTGGGGCAGACGGCATAGAGCTGGACGTTCAACTTTCGAAGGAAGGAGAAGTAGTTGTGATTCATGATGAAACATTGCAGCGAACAACGAACGGAGCCGGTTGCGTGCAGGAGTATTCTTTTCTGGACTTGTCTAAACTACAAGCAAACTACAAATTCAAGAGAATGGATGCTAGTATCCCCTCCCTAAAAGAAGTGTTAGATTGGTTAAAGGGTAATTCGCTTATATGCAATATAGAATTAAAAAACGGAGTAATCCCCTATCCTTATTTAGAAGAAAAAGTCATTGAGCTTATTAAAGAGTATTCCCTTCAAGATCGGATCATACTTTCATCTTTTAATCATTACTCGATCGTGAAATGTTACTCTTTAGATCCTTCTGTTGAAATTGCTCCTCTGTATAATATGGGTTTATATATGCCCTGGGTGTATGCAAAATCGATTCAAGCAAAAGGGATACATCCGAAGCTAAGAGCTGCTCCGCCCAAAATTATTAGAGCTGCCATGGAAGCGGGAATCGAGGTAAGGCCTTATACGGTCAATAGGGAGAAAGAGATGAAACAATTATTTGAGTTGAATTGCTCAGCCATCATTACTGATTATCCGAAAAAAGCGAAGGAACTTGCTCAACAATATAAAAAAGCCTAACAGGAATTCAATCCTTGTTGGGCTTTTTTTGATTTCTCTGAAACTTAGGTTGAACCTTATTTCGCTTTCGATCACGATAAAAAATAAATCCAGCTACAAATCCTAGCCCAATAATGAAAAATAAAAAACCAACTAAAAACTGCAACCATAAATAAGGGAAAGGGTCTTGTAATAGACCGAAAAGTACATCTCTCATCCATTTAATACCGAGCGCAGCAAGAAATCCAGGTATAAGCATAATAACTAAGGCCATTATTCGTGTCATTTCAGCATTCTCCTCCAAGCTTTATACAGAAATCAGCATAAACGAAAGAAAATATTTGTCAAGGAAAAGGCTTTCATATACAATAAAGGAAGAGTGTGAAGTAATTTGCAGGCATTGACCTAAAGAGGTGGAATTATCTTGCAGAGAGTTTTAGTGGTTGGAGGTGGAAACGGGGGACTTGCCGTACTGAAAATTTTGGCAGAGTCGACGGTTTTACAAGTTTGTGGAGTGGTCGACTTAAATGAACAATCCCTCGGTATTCAGTTTGCCAAAAAGCATCATATCCCTTACGGTCAAAACTGGAGGGAATTCTTAACAGATGAAATTGATATTGTTATTGAAGTAACAAATGACGTAAAGGTATTCGAAGAGATTCGTGAAATACGAGGCAGGAACACCGTATTAATTCCAGGTAGTGTTGCTTATTTGATCGCTACATTATTAGAAGAAAAAGAAGCGCTAATTGAACAATTGAAATCTGATTCCAAGATGAGAGAGTTGATTTTTAATTCAACAGATGAAGGCATGATTGGAATCAATTCAAGCGGTGAAATTATTCTATTCAATGCTAGCGCAGAAAAAATTACCGATTCACCTAGGCAAAAAGCACTCGGTAGAACGATCATGGAAATCTTGCCAGAAAGTCGTTTGCTCAGAATATTTGAATCGAGAAGGTCCGAAACCAATCAAGAGCTAGTATTATCAAATGGAAAGAAGATTATTACAAGTCGAATCCCCTTAATGGATGATCGTGAAAATGTAATAGGTGCTTTTTCAGTTTTTAAAGAAAAAACCGATGTGCTTCATTTGGCTGAGGAAATTACTAATTTAAAAGAAATTCGGACAATGCTTTCTGCAATTATTCAATCCAGTGATGACGCCATTTCGGTCGTAGATGAAGATGGTCGAGGACTTCTTATAAATCCTGCTTATACTCGAATTACAGGTTTACCTGAAGAAGAAGTGATTGGAAAACCTGCTACCACGGATATTTCCGAGGGAGAAAGCATTCACCTAAAGGTTCTTCAAACAAGAAGAGCAATTAGAGGTACAAGATTACGAGTAGGACCGAATGAAAAAGAAGTAGTCGTTAACGTCGCTCCGATAATTGTCAATGGACAATTAAAGGGTAGCGTAGGTGTCATTCATGATATGTCTGAAATTCAATCACTTACTAGGGACTTGGATCGAGCACGGCGGATAATTCGAACGTTAGAAGCTCGATACACATTTGAAGACATTATTGGCGAGTCAGAAGAATTAACATTAGCCGTTGAACAAGCTAAGCTCGGAAGTAAGACTCCAGCTCCAGTACTTCTTAGGGGGGAAATTGGAACAGGCAAGGAGCTGTTTGCTCACGCTATTCATAATGCAAGTAAGCGTAAATATAATAAATTCGTACGTGTACAAATGTCATCGATTCCGTTTGAACAAATAGAAAGTGAGCTGTTTGGACAAGTAGAAGAATCGAAAGATGGGTACAATAGAAATAGAAAAAAAGGCCTCTTTGAAGAAGCACATAATGGAAGTATTTTTTTAGATGATATCGGCGAGCTACCACTTAACATTCAATCAAAACTATTACGTGTTTTACAAGACAAGGAATTTTTTCCAATTGGATCCTCTGCGCCAATGCCTATTAATGTTCGGGTGATAGCAGCAACCAATATGAATTTAGAAAAGGCAATTGGATCCGGAAGATTTAGGGAGGATTTGTATTATTTGTTAAATCGAATGCCGATTCAAATTCCGCCAATTCGAAAACGAAAAGAAGATCTTCCGAGCCTTTGTAAACATATCATCGAGAAAATAAATGTTGATTACGGTCGCCAAATAGAAGGTATAACCGAAGAGGCCTTAGTCAAAATCCACTCTCATGACTGGCCAGGTAATTTGAGGGAGTTGGAGAATGTCATTAGTTCTGCGATGATTTTTATGGCTCAAACTGATCTACAAATAGGAGCGAAACAGTTGCCCGGTTTCACAGAAGATGACTCGATGAGTAAACAAGAGAATCTCAAACAACAGGATTTAACTCAACTTGTAGAACAGTTTGAACGGGATATTATTTCATCTACACTTTCTAAACATCATGGCAACAAAACTGCCACCGCTAAAGCCCTAAAAATATCCGTTCGAAATCTTTATTACAAATTAGAAAAATACGGAATTGACACAGGTGTATAGTCGGTAAGCTGAGAAGTGTACTTACATACTATTTCGTTGAAAGGGTTGATATCGAAAATGAAATTACAAAGCCTAATCGAGCGAGCGAGCCAGATTTCCTCTGCGACTGTAGCTGTCGCTTCAGCAGCGGATAAAGAAGTTCTGGAAGCAGTGTCGATGGCACTAGAATTAAATTTAGCGAAATTCATTCTTTTCGGTCATAAAGATGAAATGAAGACGTTGATCAATGAGAATGTCCCTCATTTATTAAAGCATGAGGACATTACGTTGAAGCATGTTTCTTCTCCGAAAGTGGCTGCAGAACAAGCCGTTAAAGCGGTCAAAACCAATGAGGCAAATGCCTTAATGAAAGGGAATGTAGCTACAGCTGTTATCCTAAAAGCTGTTTTGAATAAAGAATTCGGATTAAGAACAGGGAATGTGCTCTCTCATGTAGCAGTGTTTGAAGTTCCTGGAATGAACCGGTTAGTGATTTTAACCGATGCAGCCATGAACATTCAGCCAACATTAGAGCAGAAGGCACAAATTGTACAAAATTCTGTAAATATAGTTAAATCAATCGGTATTCATATGCCAAAGGTTGCGCCAATTGCAGCGGTTGAAGTAATCAATCCAGCAATGGAGGCGACCCTAGATGCAGCGGCTCTTACGCAGATGAATCGTCGCGGACAAATTAAGGATTGTCTGATCGATGGTCCATTGGCATTGGATAATGCGATATCAATGGAAGCTGCTAAACACAAAGGCATAAGTGGTGAAGTGGCGGGGCAGGCAGATATTTTGCTTGTACCAAACATTGATACAGGCAACGCACTCTATAAGTCGCTGGTCTATTTTGCTCAAGCAAAAGTGGGTGCAGTGATTGCTGGAGCAAAAGTACCTATTGTACTTACTTCCCGAGCAGATAGTTCGGAAAGTAAATTACATTCTCTAGCACTTGCTATATGCTCAGCTCAATAAAAATAACTCAGAGTAACCAACTACGGGGAGGATATTAATTATGAAAATTTTCACTTATATGGAGAAATACGACTACGAGCAACTGGTTTTTTGTCAAGATGAAGAATCTGGTTTGAAAGCTATTATCGCCATTCATGATACTACATTAGGACCAGCACTAGGTGGGACACGCATGTGGACTTATGAGTCTGAAGATGCAGCGATTGAAGATGCATTACGATTGGCCAAAGGAATGACTTATAAAAATGCTGCGGCCGGTCTAAATCTTGGTGGGGGGAAAACGGTAATTATCGGAGACCCACGACAAGACAAGAATGAAGAAATGTTCCGTGCCTTCGGTCGCTATATTCAAGGACTAAATGGCCGATACATTACGGCAGAAGATGTTGGGACGACAGTTGCTGATATGGATTTGATTCATGAAGAAACTAATTATGTAACAGGAATCTCGCCAGCATTTGGTTCTTCTGGAAACCCTTCTCCAGTAACGGCGTATGGTGTTTACAGAGGAATGAAGGCTGCTGCAAAAGAGGCTTTTGGGCATGATTCATTAGAGGGATTAACCATTGCTGTTCAAGGTGTTGGAAATGTAGCCTTTACTTTATGTGAGCATCTCCATGAAGAAGGAGCCCATTTAATTGTAACGGATATCAATAAAGAAGCAGTACAGCGTGCTGTTGAAAAATTTGACGCTGTTGCTGTAGAACCAAATGATATTTATGGTGTAGATTGTGATATTTTTGCCCCTTGTGCACTTGGAGCTGTTATTAACGATGAAACCATTCCACAACTAAAAGCAAAAGTTATCGCTGGAGCTGCTAATAATCAATTGAAAGAAACTCGTCATGGAGATACTATTCATGAAATGGGACTTGTGTACACCCCTGATTATGTCATCAACGCAGGAGGGGTTATTAACGTAGCAGATGAACTGTATGGTTATAACCGCGAACGAGCGATGAAAAAAGTAGAACAAATTTATAATAATGTCGAGCGTGTTTTTGAAATCGCTAAACGTGATGGGATTCCAACTTATAAAGCTGCTGACAGAATGGCAGAAGAACGCATTGATAAAATGCGTCGTTCAAGAAGTCAATTCCTACAGAATGGACATCATATTTTAAGTCACCGTTAAAAGTTAGGTATGAGCGCTTTGCGTGCAGCAAGGCGTTTCACCTTTTTATATTAATGGCTGTTTTCGCAAAGATTGTGGCTTTTCGAATAAAAAGGAATGCCTTGACTTGTATGATTTCGTGCTCTTTTCCTAATGAAAAATTCTTCATTTCTAGATAAAAAAGAAGAAATCAATCGAAAAAACCCTACTGCCTGTTTTTTCTTTGTGTCAAGAGCAACAATGTATACGAAAAGAGCCATATTAATTAAGGAAGAAGCTCATAAAAAGAGCTGTGATTATTGGAGGTTACAACATTGCAAGAACAAGATCATCGAATACTGGTTATTAATCCGGGATCAACATCAACGAAAATAGGGGTATTTGAAAACGACGTACCGATTCTAGAAAAAACGCTTCGTCATGATACTGCTGTGATCAGCACATTTGAAAACATCATCGATCAATATGAATTCCGGAAAAATACCATTCTTGAAACACTTGATGAAGAAGGAATGAACATTTCAAAATTAAGTGCCATTTGTGGAAGAGGGGGGCTTCTTCGTCCAATTGAAGGTGGAACGTATTCAGTAAATGACGCGATGTTAAAGGATTTACGTGAAGGATTCTCAGGACAACATGCTTCAAATTTAGGGGGGATTCTTGCTTATGAAATTGCTACAGGCCTAAATATCCCAGCTTTTATTGTTGATCCTGTAGTCGTGGACGAATTAAATCCAATCGCAAGAATTTCTGGTTTTTCACTAATAGAACGAAAAAGCATTTTTCACGCTCTAAATCAAAAAGCCGTAGCGAGAAGAGTAGCAAAAGAAATCGGCAAGCCTTATCAAGAATTAAACTTGATTGTTACCCATATGGGCGGTGGTATTACAGTCGGTGTTCACAAAGAGGGAAGAGTGATTGATGTAAATAATGGCTTGCACGGAGATGGGCCTTTTAGTCCTGAAAGAGCAGGTACCGTCCCAGCAGGTGATTTAGTCGATCTCTGCTTCTCAGGAGAGCATTACCGTGATGAGATTATGAAGAAGCTTGTTGGTCAAGGTGGACTTGTAGGGTATCTCGGTACAAACGACGCCATCAAGGTTGAAAAAATGATTGAAAATGGCGAAGAACAAGCCACCCTTGTATACGATGCGATGAGTTACCAAATTGCTAAAGAAATTGGTTCTGCAAGTGCTGTTCTTGCCGGTAAAGTAGATGCTATTATTTTAACCGGAGGACTAGCATATGGAAAAGAATTTGTGAAAAATATCTCGAACCGAATAAGTTGGATTGCGGATGTTATCATTCAACCTGGTGAAAATGAGCTCCAAGCCTTAGCTGAAGGAGCTATCCGTGTTCTTACAGGGGAAGAAAAAGAAAAAAATTACCCTGACTTTGAAGCGTCGAAAGTGAGGATTCAATAGAGGAGGAATAACCTTGGCTGAAGAATATGATCTTGTTGTTCTAGGGGGAGGCACAGGTGGCTATGTATCAGCCATCCGAGCATCCCAATTAGGTTTGAAAACAGCGATTGTTGAAAAAGGAAAATTAGGAGGTACATGTCTTCATAAAGGTTGCATACCAAGTAAAGCACTTTTACGTAGTGCAGAAGTGTACGCAACGGCAAAACGAAGTGATGAATTTGGTGTTGAGCTAAACGGAGTTTCGTTAAATTTCCCAAAAGTTCAAGAACGAAAACAGGGCATTATTGATCAACTTCATAAAGGTGTCCAGCATTTAATGAAACAAGGAAAAATAGATGTGTATGAGGGACTAGGTCGTATTCTTGGTCCATCCATTTTTTCACCAATGCCCGGGACAATCTCGGTTGAAATGAATAATGGAGAAGATAATGCGATGCTGATTCCTAAAAATGTCATCGTTGCAACGGGTTCTCGTCCTCGTTCATTACCTGGATTAGAGATTGACGGAGAATTCGTCCTATCTTCTGATGAGGCGCTTGATTTAGAAGAACTACCAAAATCAATCATTATTGTCGGCGGAGGAGTTATTGGGATCGAATGGGCTTCCATGCTGTCTGACTTTGGTGTTGATGTAACCGTTTTAGAATATGCCGACCGCATTGTTCCAACGGAAGATCACGAAATTTCAAAAGAGATGCAGCGTATCCTGAAGAAAAAAGGACTGACGGTTTTGACGAGTGCAAAGGTGTTGCCTGATACCTTGCATAAAGGAGAACAGAATGTGACGATTTCTGCTGAGCATAAAGGAGAACAAAAATCCTTTACAGCCGATAAAATTTTAGTGTCTGTCGGCAGGCAAGCTAATACAGAAGGCATCGGATTGGAAAATACTGATATTGTCGTTGATAAAGGATTTGTTTCTGTAAACGATTACTATCAAACAAAAGAATCACATATATACGCTATTGGAGATGTAATTGGTGGATTACAACTTGCTCATGTTGCCTCTCATGAAGGGATCCATGCAGTAGAACACATTGCCAACCAAACACCAGATCACATTGATTATTCTCTTGTCTCTAAATGTATTTATAGTGCCCCAGAAATGGCTAGCGTAGGATACACTCAGAGAGAGGCAGAAGAAAAAGGACATAAAGTTAAAATTGGGAAATTCTCTTTCCGTGCCATTGGGAAAGCACTCGTTTTCGGCGAGTCAGATGGGTTTGTTAAGATTATTGCAGATGAGGAGACCAATGATATTCTGGGAGTTCATATGATCGGTCCACACGTAACGGATATGATTTCAGAAGCAGGTCTTGCCCGTGTATTAGATGCAACCCCGTGGGAAATAGGGCAAACAATCCATCCTCATCCAACGTTGAGTGAAGCGATTGGAGAAGCAGCCTTAGCAGTAGATGGAAAAGCAATACATTCATAATCATTTCGAAGAGCATATTCGCTCTTCTACATAAAGAGTAGGAGGTTTCAGTATGACTGAAAATCGTCACCAATCACTTGGTTTAAGTGATGAAAAAGTAATTGAAATGTATGAAATGATGCTTCTTGCTCGTCGAATCGACGAACGCATGTGGCTGTTAAATCGTTCAGGAAAGATTCCATTTGTTATTTCTTGTCAAGGTCAAGAAGCGGCTCAAGTGGGAGCATCTTTTGCCCTAGATAAAGAAAAAGATTATGTTCTACCATATTACCGTGATATGGGTGTGGTCCTAACCTTTGGGATGACACCAAGAGACATAATGCTTTCAGGATTTGCAAAAGCAGAAGATCCAAATTCAGGTGGCCGTCAAATGCCAGGTCACTTTGGCCAAAAGAAAAATAATATAGTGACGGGATCTTCTCCTGTAACAACACAAGTTCCTCACGCAGTTGGAATTGCCCTTGCTGGGAAAATGGAGAAGAAAGATTTGGTTACTTTTGTCACATTTGGAGAAGGGTCTTCCAACCAAGGAGATTTTCACGAGGGAGCAAACTTTGCGGGTGTGCACAAACTGCCGGTTATTTTCATGTGTGAAAACAATAAATATGCGATTTCTGTGCCGATAGAAAAGCAGTTGGCGTGTAAAAATGTCTCAGATCGAGCAATTGGCTATGGTATGCCGGGTTGTACGATTGATGGAAATGATCCTCTGGAAGTTTACAAAGCAGTAAAAGAAGCGGCAAATCGTGGACGTAACGGAGAAGGTCCAACATTAATTGAAACTGTTTCATATCGTCTAACACCACACTCATCAGATGACGATGATCGTAGTTATCGATCGCCTGATGAAGTTGCTAAAGCTAAAACGAATGATCCAATTATCACGTTCGGAGCTTACTTAAAAGAAGTTGGCGTAATGGACGATGTGCTTGAAAAAGAAATTAATGATCGCATAATGAAACAAGTAAACGAAGCAACGGACTATGCTGAAAATGCAGCATATGCAACTCCAGAGAGTGCAATGCAGTTCGTATACGCTGAAGAGAAGTAAGGAGGAACAAAGGTATGGCAGTTATATCTTATATCGATGCAGTAACAATGGCCATTCGTGAAGAAATGGAACGAGATGAAAAAGTGTTCGTTCTAGGTGAAGATGTAGGACAAAAAGGGGGCGTATTTAAAGCCACCCACGGATTATACGACCAATTCGGTGAAGATCGTGTATTAGATACCCCTCTAGCAGAATCAGCAATTGCGGGTGTAGGAATTGGAGCTGCGATGTACGGTATGCGCCCAATCGCGGAGATGCAGTTCGCAGATTTTATTATGCCAGCGGTGAACCAAATTATTTCGGAAGCATCTCGCATTCGTTATCGTTCAAATAATGATTGGACTTGTCCAATGGTTATTCGTGCGCCATATGGTGGTGGAGTTCATGGTGCTCTGTATCATTCACAGTCGGTTGAGGCAGTTTTTGCGAATCAGCCAGGATTAAAAATCGTCATGCCGTCTACGCCTTATGATGTGAAAGGATTGCTAAAAGCGGCGGTACGTGATGAAGATCCAGTTCTTTTCTTTGAACATAAACGTGCCTATCGTTTAATTAAAGGAGAAGTTCCTGACGAGGATTACACTCTTCCAATTGGTAAAGCGGACGTGAAACGTGAAGGCGAAGACGTAACCGTAATTACATACGGTCTATGTGTCCATTTTGCTCTTCAAGCTGCTGAACGTTTAGCACAAGATGGCATTGACACACACATTTTAGATTTGAGAACGATTTATCCTTTAGATAAAGAAGCTATTATGGAAGCGGCTTCAAAAACCGGGAAAGTTCTTTTGCTAACTGAAGACAACAAAGAAGGAAGCATCATGGGTGAAGTTGCCGCCATTATCGCTGAAAACTGCTTATTTGATTTAGATGCGCCTATACAGCGTTTAGCAGGTCCAGATATTCCTGCAATGCCGTATGCTCCGACAATGGAAAAGTATTTCATGGTTAATCCAGATAAAGTAGAAAAAGCGATTCGAGAATTAGCTGAATATTAAAGAGAAAAATGTGTTAGGAGGGTTCCCTGTTGGCTATTGAAAAAATTACAATGCCCCAACTTGGAGAAAGTGTAACCGAAGGTACCATTAGTAAATGGTTAGTATCTCCAGGGGATACAATAAACAAATATGATCCCATTGCAGAAGTAATGACAGATAAAGTAAATGCTGAGGTACCATCCTCATTTACTGGAATAATGGCAGAGCTGATTGCTGAAGAAGGCGATACTCTTGCTGTTGGTGAAGTGATCTGTACAGTTGAAGTTGAAGGTGGAGTATCTGAACCTTCTAAAGAAAAGTCCGAAGAAAAAACGGTAACAGTCGCAACTTCGTCGAGTGCAACACAAATCAAAGCACCGAAAAAGCAAGCGAAAGGAAAAGCTCGCTATTCTCCAGCGGTATTGAAGCTTTCCCAAGAGCATGATATTGACTTAGCGTTAGTAGAGGGAAGCGGCAAAGAAGGTCGTATTACTCGTAAAGACTTACAAAAACTGATTGAAACAGGTTCGATTCCAACAGCAAGCGGGAACCCAGTTGTGGAGCCTGTTAAAGAAGAAGTGATCAAACCATCCGTTCCTGCAGCACCTGCAGTTCAAGCGGCTAAACCACCTGCGCCAAGTGTTCCGATTGCGCCAGGTGATATTGAAATTCCAGTATCAGGTGTTCGTAAAGCGATCGCTGCTAATATGCTCAGAAGTAAGCACGAAGCTCCACATGCTTGGACAATGATGGAAGTTGATGTGACTAATCTAGTAGCGTATCGAGATTCTTTAAAAACGGAATTTAAATCACGTGAAGGTTTCAACTTAACCTATTTTGCATTCTTCGTAAAAGCTGTTGCGCAAGCATTAAAAGAATACCCACAAATCAACTCCATGTGGGCTGGAGATAAGATTATTCAGAAGAAAGATATTAACATTTCCATTGCCGTAGCTACGGATGATGCTTTATTTGTTCCTGTTATTAAAAACGCGGATGAAAAAACCATTAAAGGCATCGGACGCGAAATCGCCGAGCTAGCTGGAAAAGTGCGAGCAGGAACATTGAAGTCGGATGAAATGCAAGGAGGAACTTTCACCGTAAATAATACAGGGTCATTTGGTTCTGTTCAGTCAATGGGCATTATTAATTACCCACAAGCGGCGATTCTGCAAGTAGAATCTATTGTGAAACGACCGGTTGTCATGGACCATGGTATGATTGCTGTTCGTGATATGGTCAACCTTTGTCTATCATTAGATCATCGTGTACTAGACGGATTAATTTGCGGTAAATTCTTGCAAAGCATTAAAAAGAATCTTGAAAGCATTTCAAAAGAGAATACCTCTGTATATTAAGTCGAAAAAGCTGAACGTTCTTTGGAGCGTTCAGCTTTTTTTAAAAGTGAAGATACCCCTTAGTAAAAAAATGGCTCCTCGTCATTTACAGTGATTATATAGAGAAAATCCAACTCTCTTTTTCTCAAAACCTAAAAACCGGACAAGGGAATGAGTTCAGTTGTGAGCGAAGTATGGCTCCGCACTGTTACTCATTCTTTTTATTTGAATGCGAAATCCAGTTTTCCTGCAAGTAGGTAGATCATGGCGATCATATTCTTATCCGAACGATACCCACGAGCTTTTCTCTTCGCTGCCTGAAATAAACTATTTGTCCCTTCTAATAGTCCGTTAGTTAGCTTGGACTTAAACCACTGGACGATTCCTGCATAATGGCTTTTAATCATTTTAGTCACTTCTACCATAGGTTCTAAACGGCAACGTAGGCCCCATTGGATCCAGTCTTTTAATGCCATCTCGGCGATTACTCCTGGGTAACGATAAATCTCCTGCAAGGTTAGTTTCATCCGGTATGCCTTTGTCGTATCGAGTTCGCAATCTTTTAAGCGGTCTAGTGTTTCTTTTTGTTTGGGTGTTAAATTTTGTTCATTTTTCAGCCAGATATAACGTGTATTTTTAAGGTCTGAACAGCTTTTACGCTCTTCTCTCTGTACCTTGTCTACAGCCTTGTTTACAGCTTGAATGATATGGAATTTGTCAAAGGTAATAGCCGCATCTGGGAACTGGTCTGTGGCCCCTTTGATAAAGGCAGGAGACATGTCCATACAGACTTGCGTCACATTTTCAGCCTTGCCTCCATGAGATTCCAAGTGTTTTTTACACTCTAACCAAGTACTTGAATCTTTCCCTTTTGTAACGTGGATGACATTCTTTCCTTTAGGGTCCATGAAGATGGTCACATACTGGTGACCTCTTTTAGCAGAGGTTTCGTCGGTACTAATCATTGTCACGTGGGATAAGTCTTGAGCTTCTATGGCATGATCAACGTAATAATGAATGATCCGCCATAATTGAGTATCATGTTCTTTGACAAGCCTGCTTATGGCACTCATCGGCATATCTTTAGCCAAAGTTAAAATGAAAGAGTCAAAAAGTAAAGTGAAGTTGGAACGTGGTTTCACAGCCCAAAGCTCATCCACATGGAACCCGACACTTTGGTGCAAGGTTGAAGTGAAATGAAA